>JALULO010000197.1 GCA_027056215.1 Campylobacterales bacterium
CCATTACATCAAACATACCGATTTTTGTACCGATTTTTACACCAAAACCGTTAGTATCACCAACACCATCTAGTGGACCTTTTGGCATAATAGAACCATACTGTGCACCAAGATCAAATGACATATCCTCAGCCATTTTGTATGTATAGTCTGCATCTGCCCAGAAAGCATCTGCACTATCTACAACATTATAGTACCATAAGTTGATAGGAAGACCCGCAACAAGATTTGTTAAAGCACCAACAGCATACGCACCTTTACCACCTTTTTTATGTGCTACATTTGTACCATAACCTTCAAATCTATCACCATTGGAAACTCTTACTTTTACACCATTACCCCTACCAACATATGCACCAACAAGTGTTACACCTTTGATATCTTGGTTCAATGCTACGATAGCATCAAAACTATTTGGTGCAAGGTTCCATCTTTCAGTAAACGCAAGTGGTGTATCTAAAAATTGACGACCGATTTTAAATGTTGTATTTGAAAGAAACGTATTGCAAGGACTATATGTCACATATGCTTGAGATGCCCAACTTTGAGCTTGAAGGATACCTACTGGATCATCACTATCAGATCTACCACTTCCCATTCTTGTATTACTAACCAAATTGTTTTCAAGACCTAAAGTATCCGCAACGTTGTACTCAAAACCATATCCCCAACAACTATCAAGTTTACCAGTTACACCAGCTGTAACCAATGCTTGACCACTAGCACTTTTTTGATCAAAAAGATCATTTCCGTTAAGATCTGTTGCTTCATAATATAATTTTGCTTGCGCATAAGGTTTAACAGTAACACTGCTTAAATCCATTGCCATCGCACTACTTGCAAATCCTGCTACAGCTAACGCAGCTATACTTAATTTTGTAAATTTCATTTCAACTCCTTGAATATTTATTAAATAATCTACACCGAGAATTATAACATACTTTTCTTAAAAATTTTTAAATATTGTTTACCATACGTTTACTTTCGATCTTTTGATTTAAATGATTTAATTTATTTCTAAGAAAGGTATAAAAAAATTTTATACAATAATTATTTTTCGTTATCATTATTATATAGGGAAAACTTTTTGATGTTTTATTTTAAATATTTTTTGTAAATATTCTTTTTTTAACTACTATATTTATATGAAATTTTGAAACAGAACGATAAATCAAAAACAGTTTATACACAAAATTTGAAAATCCGTTTAACCAAACACTAGAAAATCAAGTCAACAAACACTGCATGGGAAAGAAGAACTTACCTCAAATATCAAACGAAAAGTGCAACAAGATATGCACCAAAAATCACAAGAACACAAAAAACAGATCATGAAAGTCTTCGAAAATACTACTGGCATATACGGTTTTATCAAAGGCAAAGCAGGAAACGCGATCGGTGAGATATCAGCGCTTGAACTACCGTATGTAGAAGATGGGGATTAAAAATAGAAAGATGCTCTCTTCCTAATACAAAAATCCAAATAATCAAAGCGGTATGGTATTGTCATATCCACTTTCTATATCATCTATCGCTAGATAGGCATCATTAAGTCCTGCTATCTGCTTGGCCTCTTTGGACTTGCCACCTACTTCCAAAACAATCCTCTCATCTACCAAAAAATCACCCTCATAGTGATAATGCACCTGATGAGCTACCAAAAGCTGGGAGACAATAAAACTCTCACGCACTGCGCCCACATCTGCTTTGGCACAAAGTACGGCAAAGAGATTTGGATTGTTGAGAAGTATTTTATTGGGTGTTTGTATGGTTTTGTGTCCTTTGCTACCTCGAACGATGTTGAGCAATGAACCTTTTTGCATATAGTCGAGATATTTAGAAAGTGTACTCCATGAAACACCTGTTATACAAAAAACGCTTAAATGATGAAGGCTTTGCACTTAAAAATCGTTTTGAAAGTTTACTTAATATAGGTATCATGCTCTTCCTTTTATTATGAAATACATTTAATAGTTAAAGCATTATGGTATAAAATTGAGTTAATAGAAAATCAGCTATATTGATATATAAAACTGCCAAAGTCTTTTACTCTTTTACGAAACGTAAATTTAAAAAGAAGTATTTGAAAA
>JALULO010000198.1 GCA_027056215.1 Campylobacterales bacterium
ATATACAATAATGATCATAATATTACAACTGTATACTTTATGAGTGATGTAACTACTCAAGGTTATAGTGCTAATATTGATGAAAACACTACTAGTTATTCAATAATTTTTAGTGAACTTGGTAATTATCATTTTGAACTTATTGATAATAAATCAACAGCTTGGTACTACAATTTAACAACAGGAGATATTAACTCAACTCTAACTTCTACATATATAGATACAAGTTCTAGTGCGTTTAACTTTGATTTAAACTTGTCCTCTACTCATTTTGAAGTATCTCAAGCCACCACGAATGCACCTCCCTCTATCACTCATATATATGATTATTTTAGAAGACCTGGCTTTTCCCCATTTACCATTTCATTTGATATAAATGATACAGATACCACAACCTTAACATTGGGTGTTATAGCAAGTTCTACAAGTACGATAACAACAAGCCAAGATGTTACAAATGGTTCTGTGCCTGCAAATCAAACTGTTACACTAACAGTAACTCCACTCACTTCAACATCAATAGGAGCCACTGAAATATCTATAAGTTTGAGTGATGGAACTACTACATCTTATAAAAAATTTAATATTGATGTAGATAATGATTATGAGATTATAAGTTCTAAAGAATCCTCAGTAGGTAGCACAACAACCTCTTTTACTGGAAATTTATATACATTTAGTTCTCATCTTGATGATAATGATACTTATACAATTGAATATGAAAAAAGAGAAGTTGTAAATTCTATATACAATAATATTTACACAGATGTCCTAGATAAAAACTCTACAGTGAGTGTAGCACTAAAAACCGATACAATGCCAACACCATTTCAGTATGCGAATGTGAATATAACATCTTATCCTTACCCAGATTTAAAAGATTTATATACTGCATATGATACACCTTTTCCATTTTCAGATGTTAATTCTGCTGGTACAAAAATATATGTTACCTACCCAGCTGAGTTATTGAACGCACACTACACTATAAACGATTCAAATGGAAATCCATTTTCATCAATTCGAGATTTAAGAGACGTAATGGTGGAGGGGATAACAACACATGGTGTAAGAAATCATGCACGAAACAAGTTGCTTCTTTTAAACAAGTCTGAGTTAACAACTGATCCAAATAGGACATCTGGAACTCTTGTTGAGTTAGATGAGAATGGTAATGAATTGACTTCCAATGCTGGAGATTGGAATGAAACTTCAACCTTACTTACTATACATCCAAACTCTAATGTTAGTGGATATCGTGAAGATATTGCTTTTATTTTAGATGGAAGTGTTGTAAAGGCTGGTGAATATAAAGCTGCAGGTGATATATATAGCTACATTCTTTTAAATAAAGAAGCAAAAGATGAATTATATAATTCTTTATCTCCTAATCCAAAAAAAGCTGTTGAGATTAATGCAGGGTTTACGTACGTGTCATTACCTAGTTCAAAGTCATTGTGTGATACAGATATACAAGCATCTCAAACAACTTTGTGTGATCAAAATAATACATTAGAATCTGTATTTGGTGCAAATGCATATGTAGATTCTGTATATAAGCATGAAGATGAGTGGTTATATTGGGATAGCACTACAAGTGTTAACCCTTTATACTTTATGAATAAATTCTCTAGTATAAGTCCTTTGGATGGCTTTATAGTGCATAGTGTAGCCACAACAACCATGAAGGTGCCGTTTGATTTTGAAGATGAATCTGTAAATACTTATGCAGATATGCCTGCAGAGAGATGGATACTCTTATCAAATAATAAAGATCAAAGCGTTACTCAAATAGAGACATCTGTTGTCTCTAAAAATAAAGAGATTGTATATATTCAACTTCTTAGAGGTGGAGTATGGTATGTATATGCACCTACAAATGATTCCGAAGTTAGTTCATCAATTCCTAGATTGTCAACAGTCTATGCTTATGAGAGTTTTTGGATTTATTTGAGATAAAGTAATAAGTGGTATACAATAAATTGATTGAAAATTTGTTTTGAATTTTCGAAGTGCAATAACTTTTTTTGAATTTTTAAAAATTGCACTTCAAATCTAAACTTTAGTATTCTTTCATTAAGAATATC
>JALULO010000199.1 GCA_027056215.1 Campylobacterales bacterium
TAATAGCTACTGATTTTTCAGGTAACATACCTTTTGCATCAATCAGCTCACGCATTGTCAAAAAATGCCAGCCGTTCTCAACTAAATATTTGATCTGTTTTTCAAACATTTGGGGAGAGACTCTCAAGCCTTTGAACTTGCCTCCCGTATGTTCTTTGATCATATGATACATCAAGATACGGGGATACTGGTAAGTTACAGGTTTTCCCCACCATGCATAACGATAGGAATAATATAAAATGACTAATAAAATTGTGATAATAATAGATATTGACATGCTACTCTTTTATATTATTCAATGATGCGCATTCTGATTTATTATACTCAATAAATCCGTTACCTCCATCAATAGATGTACCCTGAATATAATAGTTACTATCATCATTGGGGTTTTCAACCTTATACCCCAAGGTATTAGCCACCAATTTACCTAACGTATAATGATTAAAACATCCTTCATCGGTATATTTGTGTTGAAGAGTTTCATCAATACCGTTAGAATATATAAGTATGGGAACTTTTGCCACTTCTTTGCTTAAAAATGCATGCCCGTATCGCCCTTCTTCTTCTGGAAGCCCCATCATCTCTGCATGATCAGACGTCATAAACATCACACTGTTAGGCATTTTTTTTATTCTATTGACTATCTGATTAATAATGTAATCTGTATAGAGAATTGAATTATAGTAGCTATAAAGCATATGCGTATGGAAATCTTTGGTTTCAAAAGGATATTTATAAAATGCCTTCGGGGTGGAATCTTCATACGGTGAATGGGAATTTCGTTGATGCAGAATAATAAAATTCTTTTTTGAAAAATCTATCGTATCCAATGCTTTGACCAATGCCTCATCTTTACCAATAAAACGCTTCACTACATCCGCATCACTGACATAAGGTGCCATAATATTAAGTTTCTGTGTTGTCAGGTAATAAACATTATATCCCTTACTTTTGGCAAGATGCAACAAATTTGTAGCATTGTTTCCAAGTAAAGCGACATTCTCAGGCTCTCTTTTCAATAAGAAAAATGTAGGTACCGCTGTTAACGTATCAACACCTGAAGCATATCCTTTCCTATAGATAAAATTTTCATCTTTTTTTAATCTATCTAGATGTGGAGTATCCTCTACCTTTGCACCAAATAGATGCATATGCTTACTACCAAGACTTTCCCCCATAATGACAATAATATTTTGTGGTAGTTTTTCATCCAAATTTTGAATGATATAGGGTTTAAAAAGCTTTATCTTTTTACTTTTCAAGAGATATTTCGGTATCTCTTTACCTATAAACAGGGAGATACTGTTTAGTGCATTCACAATAGATATAGTATGGTTATTTGGCATCATGCTTGAAATGTTATGTCGTTTATAGGCAGAATAAGGAAGCAATAACAATAACAACACCAGTAAAATAGCTGTATATTTCACCTTCATCACTTTGTTGTCACTTTTAACAATTATCCAATATCCGATCACAACCTGCATTACCCAAAGGACTACTGGTATAATCATATATTGAGAAACACCTTCTACACTCTCCTTCACCTCAAAAAACTGTGTAAAGAAAAACATAATCTCATAATGCATCAATAGCCCATGAAAAAATGCATAATGCACAAGTTCAATAAAAGACAAAAATGTAAAAAAGATAAAAAAGATCATCTTGACTCTCAAAGAGCGCATAGTTAAAATCAAAGCACTTACTACAAAAATCGCAAATACTCCCCTCCATGTTTTTCCTGAAGACACAACAAAATGACTTTCATACATGGAATACACAATATCTGGTAAAAGCAAAACCAGGGTTAAAATCATAGAAAATAATAAATGTTTTCCCAATGTATATTTTATTTGACTATCCAAGAAGCACTCCTAAAAAATTTGTGTATTATAACCTGTTTTTTATACGCTTTTGTATACATCCACTATCTTTCCAACCATTTGTTTTAATGAAAAATTATGATCAATATACATATAACCATCAAACTGGAGTCTTTTGGCATCCTCTATTTTCCGAGCCAGTTCCTGACTTGAACCAACGGTATAGAAA
>JALULO010000200.1 GCA_027056215.1 Campylobacterales bacterium
TGCATCAAAAATTGTAGATTTACCAGAACCATTACGACCGACGATACCTGTAAGTCCATCAGAAAACGTTAAAGTAAAATCACTGTATTTTTTATAGTTTTGCATATGAAGATCAATGAGTATCATCCTATGCCCCTTCATATAGTGCAAAAAGTTCTTTCGCTTTAGTGCTTAAACGTTTCTGCTCTTCTTCATCCTGTACACTTTCTTTAACATGTGAGATAAAATATGTTTCTAAAGTAACAGATTCTATATGATCTTGAATCTTTTCTCCTGCTATCTCCTTAAATTCACGCTTTACTTTGACATGTAGCGCTTTTTGAAAAAGTGTTATAATTTCTATGTTTGTAATGTCAATCGACCGTGAAGCTGTTAAGTTAAAAAGTCGTACTTCTACCAATGCATCTTCTATTTCTGAAAGATCAAGCGCAGCAATCTCCTTTTCATAATCGTCAACATCAATGTTAAATATCAAGGATGCACGCTGAGGTATCAGATGATGTTTTATTTGTAAAGTATCCTCCAAAACGAGAGTAACAAAACCTTTATCTCCTCTTCTATCCGCACTACTTGTACGTTCTGTTGAACCTGCATAGTAAACATTTGGATGTTTATCAACAACACCAAAACCATGCCAATGTCCCAATGCGACATAATCCATCTTTTCAAAAATATTTTCACGATCTTTGGGATATACCCATTCACCAAATTCATGCATCAGATAGTGTGCTCCGACAGAGCAGTGCATCATAAAGATGTTTCTCTTATTTGGGTTGATGTGTGCTTCTATAGTATCTAGCTCAGTTGAAATAAGACGCTCATCGTTGATATGTGGTAAAGCATGAAAGATTACATCATCAAAAACAATAGGTTTATAACGTTGTTCAAAGACTGGATATACATGGTTTATAGTGCTTAGTGCTTTTAAGATGGGCGAAGCTGTGGAAGTTCGTGGTGTTGAGTGATTTCCAGCGATGATAATAAAAGGGATATTAAGTTTTTCAATTCGCTTTAGTTGTGTTAGCGCAAAGATGATTGCACGATTACTTGGATTTGCACGATGAAAGAGATCACCTGTATGTATGACATAGTCTGGTTTTATTTTGATTATAGCATCAATCACATCTTCAAATGCTTTGTAAAAATCTGCTTCTCGTTGATTGATACCCTCAGGATTGGTGATACTTAAATCACTAAAACCTAAATGTGTATCAGAAAAATGTATAATTTTCATTATGCTTATCCAGTCTATTTAATTTTGGTTTATTTTACCCAAGAAAGAGTAAATAATATTATATAGGTCAAAGTACATTGAAATATATTTCATCAATTTTTTATAAACTCAAAGATTTCCCCTTTGGATCGGTTATCTCAAACGTCAAACTCATGTCATAAATCCATTCAAACAGTGGTAAAAGATCTTGATAAATATCAAATAATATCTCATTTAGTGTGTCACTACAAATCATTTTTGGATCTAATCTTTTAAACGCAAACATCGCTGCATAAAGACTCAAATAGGCAAATTTATCATCTTTGTTAAATCCTCGTGGATAGCGTTTATATTTTGGCTGTGGAAATTCAAATCCTTTTGATTTTAGATCTTGCATGATATGTTCAAGTTCTGATGCATATTTTTCCTCTTTGATATACTCTCGATAGCCTTCAAGTGAGTCTTTTGAAAATCCCCGTATACCACTGGCCACAAGTAATTCATCTGGAGAAAAATGGATGTAAAAACTAGCACTTTGAAGTCTCTTTCCACTTCCTCTCCAAAAAACTATGCCTATGCGACTTTTCATAGGTGTTTTGTCTTTAGAAAGTCTTATATCGCGATAGATGCGAAAAAGAGAGTGGTTGATTTTAGGTACAGCTTTGATATTTGGCACAAGAACTTGAAGCTCTTCTCCTAACTCAGTGACAAAGTTTTTTGATGGTTCTAGGATAAGCTTTTCATATTGATCTTTGTGGGTTAAAAACCACTTTTTTGTATTGTTGTTTCTAAGATTTTTTAAAAAGTTTAGTGCATCAC
>JALULO010000201.1 GCA_027056215.1 Campylobacterales bacterium
AACGTATAGAAAAAAAATAATAGAAGTAAAGATAAAAAAATCTGTACCAGCAAAGAAAAAACAATTTACCGCAATTGGAAGTAAAATTAAAAGAAAAAAACTTTGCTGGTAACAGATTTTTATGAAATTAATTTTTTTTCTTAATGTTAGTAAATATTTTAGCAGTATGAGTCAATTTAGTATTTAATAAAAAATAAAAAAAAGTGGCTGATAAACTCAGGTAGTAGTCAAAGTTTATCACTATGAGGTAATACAAGTTCTCATCTTATATTACTTTATACTCATTCACCCACCGATACTCATATCATAATTGTGCTATGTAGTAGAGTATTAAGCTATGATATTACACTACCATTCACTTTCATAGTGCAGCAGGAACCACTTTATATTTTGATTGTTAGTTAAAAAAATGATTATCCTGTTACAGTTTACATAATGCAAGTAATTGACTTACTATTCAGTAAATCCTCCTTAACTTAGTTAAGTCGAACATAACAGGATAATCATTACCGATAGAAATAATAAAATAAATTACTAGTAAAAGGCTGAGTGTTGACCTTTTAAGCAAGAAGTTTTCACAGGTTTCCCTGCCCTTCACACACCTATATTTCTATAGGTATCTTGCATAGCCACAGATTTAAGGTATCTGCTACCACTACATACAACTATATAGTTTCGTTTTCATACCTCCTTCCTTGCGGGATTCACAGGTTGCCACCTGTTAGGATAGATATTACTCACTCCACTCACTATCAGCCTTGCGAGCTTCAAGTGTCCACATATTTCAGTGGAATAGGGCTATTTGACATTGTATGTCCATAGGAATTTTGCTCTTATTTATTAATTGTTACCGAATCTGAAAGTCGGCGGATTATTAATCCATAAAAGTTTGACAAATGAAGGAAGTTCCCTATGGTTGTTATCCTTGCTATCTTTTGGATAGTTTAGGATACAACTCCCTTCTGTTTTCGGTTACCAGCCTACTTACTTCACATACTTCATACACGGAATTTCTTCCAGCATATTACAGTATGGATATGTACAGCGTCAGTGTTGGTAAGACACCTATAACCATACACGATACAGTATCCTATTGTGGTTTCCCACTCAACAACCCTTGTCATCAGGTTGTCTATTATACTTCATACAACCAAACTCGCAAAAGCTTATTTGATTGTAATCCCATATAATAGGGCTTATGTATCCCTTTCAGTGAATAGCACAATGACTACACAAGAGTTTGCTTAAAGCTCCTGTTTTAGTCCCTTACGGGGTTATCCTTAATGGCCTCGAAGGCAGGCCAACCTAAATTATCCAGCATATAGTCATTTAGGTAACAGGGTCTATCTTCTGCTGGAACCCTTATTTTATTTATTAATTAAAAAATTGTCCCAATAGTGGGAATCGAACCCACCAGCCTTTATTATTTCAGGCATTACCAAATCGTCTTAGTTTAGTAAGACTATACTGGGATAAGAAAAAACAGTACCCTTATCTATGCAAGTTTTCCAAAGGGTCAAATCACTTATCAATAGGCATTTAAATAACCTTGCGCCTGGCCAGTGAACCTGTTTTTTTGCTATGTTGTTACTCTTTTTTTCCAAACATTTCTGTCATTAGTTTGTTGAGCATTTCTTTTGCTTTTGTTCTTCTGAAAATTTCAGCAGTTTCCGGTTGGTAATTGTCAACAATATACTTTTCCAAGTCATGGTCAACTTTATTCCAATAGTCAGGACCTTCATCGGTGTTTCCCCAGTTAAAGGCATGGAAAAGATAACTGGCGATTGAGTCACGAGCATGCATAATTTCAAGTAAAACAATCTTTTTTGTAAGATTGCTTTTAATGATACCTTCAAAAAGTTTTAACGAACTTTCGTTTGTATCGTCAAACTCTTCTTTAAGTATTTCTATGAAATCTTTTGAGCAATAGTCATTGATTTCCTTTTTATCAGTTTCGTTTAATGCATTTGTGAAATTGATTTCGTGGGCAATGACTTCCGGAAATTCATTTGCTTCAATTAATTTATCAGCAAATGTAACCAGATTTTCAACAGTCAGGTTACAAATTTCTTTGGTGAACAGAAAAGGGATAAGCCACATTTTTGATTTTGCTCCTATTTTGAGGAAATTCAGTGATTGAATCACTTTTTCTTCGGTTTCAGGTTTTTTTCCTTCTCTGTGAAAGAATTGAAAACCTTTTTTCCATTCATCGTACATATTGTTTTCTTTCAATAAGTCAATGAATTTTTCTGCGGTAATTATTTTAGCAAGTTCCATTTTTTTATGTATTTGATTAATAAATAAGTTTCACTTTTTTTGATTAATTGAAATAAAGGTAAGTGAGTAATCTCACTTACCTTTATTTGTTGGCAACAATTAAATAGGCACTTCCTGGTCAGCATTTGCTGTAACTCCGCCAGCAAATTCCCTTTCAATATCTTCGGGAACATATTCATTGCCATTACCGCGGTAATCTTCATCAGCTTTCGCTGTTTTGCTGAAGAATACTTTACGGTATTGGATTTTGCCAGCAGGGTCAGGAATGATTTCACCTTCATTGTCACTTCCAGCAGGATAGCGTACAACCTGAGATTTGGCAATGGTGTCAAGGTCTGTCAAACCACGTGCAATTGCATTTTTGTGGTTATCTGTCAATATGGGATAGTTTGACAGAACTTTGTACAGACAAGCACCATTGGCATTTGCTTGCCGCAGTTTTTCCTGCATCTGTTCTTCGGTGATATTCTCAGGAACATCCATAAATGCTACCCGGTGTTCTACAGTTGTAAAACTCTGTTCCTCAGCACCAAATTCATCCAGAGAAAACAGGTTATCCTGTTTATCATTCTCTACCTGAATTGAAGGATAGTGGGAAACAGTTTTTACTTCCTGCCGCAGGATAGCAGTTTTTGTACCAGCTCTTTGAAAGCTGGATACCCTGAAGCTGTCAAAGGTTACAGGGCCTTTGGACACTTCAGTTCTAATAGCATTAGTTGCCATAGTAGTTGTTTTTTTGTAGTTGGACAATATTGTGAACAGCTATTTTTAGTACCTGCTGTTCACAGTTAATTTGTGGTACTGATTATAAGTTAGGGTTGTTGGTTTGGGTGTCTTGGCTATATATTCTATTCTGCAAGGTATGTAATTATCTGGTTATGGATTATTGGATATTAGGGTATTTTGGTAAAATGGCTATTGTTATTTGTGTGGATTTTTAGGTTTATGTTGTGGTGTAATATGATTAGGTGGGTTGATTATCAAGCACTTACACCACTCAACCTAAAATCTACTTTAAATCTGCATATCCTGCAATTATTGATTGCCAATAGGTTACCAGTTGTTGGTTTAGGTATTAAAAATCACTCATTTTCTAATAGAAAAAATGGAATGAAAACGATACCTTATATATATAAGGTATACTTTTCCTCATAGGAGTTTCTGAGGATACCTTATATATATAATGTAAAAAATGCTGCCTATATATAATAAGGTATATTCACAACCTCATAGTAGGAAATGTGGTATCCTAATATGGAATAGGAAATGAATGTTCTTCATTTCCTCATAGGAGTTAATGAAGGCTACTATGGAAATGAAATTCATTCTCCACTTCATAGGAGAATTTGTAGGTTACCTTGGAATAGGTGGTTTGGGAAATTGGGCCTTGAAAGTTTGCTGAAGAAAAGAAGAAAAAGTTTGACAAAAAGAAGAAAAGAAGAACTCTAAAAGATTAACCTTTTTTTTTAATTTCTTTATCTTTATTAAGTATGTATGTTTCTAAACCCGCCCGCCACCCCAAAAATAATATATATATATACCCCTTGTCAAGTATTTTAAGGATTTTTTTTCAACAAATGGCTAATTTTAACACATTCTAAATAAAATGTTAGGATTTTAACACATTTTTGAATAACCCATATTGTAACATATACCAGATACCTATCATTTTATATAGAATGAAAAACATAGAGTTGATTATATTGATAGATACCTATTGCTTCATTTAGATGGATACCTAAAAAAAGAAACCCAGCACTTGGCTGGGTTATATCTTACTGTTTGGGGAACAGCCAGTGAGCTGTAATTTTCTCACCAAACCTGTCTGAGGTTGGGTCATCAATTGTGAACTCACGGCTTACAATGTCAAACTGGTCAATATCAAGGTCAATTTGTTGCCCAGTGGTAACTGTGGGCTTAATGACCTTAGTTGAGTACTTTTTTCCGTATTCACTAACTGCCTGTACTCCTAAGGCAGTCTTAACACTGGTATTACCAGTGGTAACCTCCGAAATAGTGACAATGAAGCCACCATTAGACGAAGGAGTGATTTTGTCAACATTAAACAACATAGCGGTAACAAGTCAGGGTTATTGGTTTGGACTCTTTTTTATCAAACTCATAGAATAAAATATAAGACAGACAGGAATCGAACCTGCATTCACTCCTTTAATGAGCTACTACCAGTATAAACAGCTCATCACTGTTTTACTGTCTTATGACTACTTTTTGTCCATATAATAATTGGGAAGTATAACCCAATTTAGTCTGTATATGGTTTACTCATTTGAATCCAACATATGTGTCCAAAAACTTCAACTTGTTGAACACTATTATTTGATATCTGTCTGTTAACAAATATCATCCTACCATGAGAGTACCATATTTTGGGAGTCCATAGCTCTTTGGATTTGAAATGCTGAATAGTCATTCCAAGAACAAACTGAAAAGCCAGACTCTCACCAGGCTGAACTAATACTACTGACGAATTATCAACATTGAACTTGGTTGCTATCTCACTACAAGCGAGAATTAGCTCTTTAGCCAATGTATAAAAATCGTCATAATCTTCTAAATTAGTCAGCAAGGTAAACAGACCGGGTTTCTCCTTTTTCAGAAAAACAACGTTACCATCAGCTTTAAGAGAGGAAAGTTGTTCTTCTGACGGTTTTTGAGAAGAAGCCCAAACAAAGATTTTTGACATAGTGGCAATAAGAAATGGTTTTTGGTTTTTATAATTTTAGCTAAAACATATCATAAGGAATGAGCATTAGCTCATTCCTTATGATACATTTCTATTGCCTTTTCAATATCACCAAATGTGAATCTTGGGTCTTTACAGATAATCTCAATGAGTTCATCAGAATGTTTTGAGATTATCTCATCATTACTTTCGCCTGTAAGTATTAACACATAATCAATGTCGACTTCAGGCCTTAACTTGGAAGCTACTGTTGCTGCACTAATAGGCGTATCCTTAATGTGTTCAACCTCTTTAACAAATAGGGTAGCTTTGAGTGCATCTGCTAATTGTGCAGGAGTAATTTCTCTTCCAAGTATAAAACTTATATCATCAGCATCTGATTGTAATGCTAATGAAAGATTTTTAGAGTTACACATAATTCTGTAATTTGAAAATTAATACCGAATGTAAGTTAGGGTTATAGGTTTGGTCTCTTTTTTATCAAACTCATAGCAGAAAAAAATAGGAGATTACTCTCCTATAACAAGGTAAGCTGGTCTGTAACCAACTTCCTCGTTTAAATCTTTAGACATTTTCTCGGCAATATAGATTGCCAGTTTAATGTCTTTTATGGGTACAGGCATGATAAGTACCTCATCCCGCATAAAAAATCTAATGAAACACATAGCTATGAGTTTTAGGGGTTAGTACTGATAATAGGTTAGGGCTGTGGGTTTAATACCTTTTTAGCATTATCTTAGGCTATGATTGTCCAATGATTTTGAAAACTGATTATCAATAGACAGTTTTCAATGTTTGTAGTTGAAACTGAAACCACAAACAAAACAATCACAGCATAGAAAATGCTGTAGCCCTTACAATTAGTTGGAGATAAGAAAGTGTTTTTATTTTAGGTGGGGGGGGTGTTTAAAAAACAGAAGAATTAGGGGGCCTATATTTTGAGTACATCCACAATCAAATATATATTGTAAATTTATAGAATGTACTACAATCAAAATCACAAAGACCAGGTTACATTTCAATATGAAAAAAAAGTGTTAAGAATAAAACTTTACATTTGTTAAAATTTATATTATATTTGTGCCAAAATTAGAGATATGGAAATAATTAAGAAAAAATTGAACTTAGTGGAGGATGATTACTACAAAAAACATTTACAGTTAATTAATCCTATCTTACCACAACATCTTACTCCTAAAGAGATTGAAGTATTGGCAGCATTCATGGCACTTAAAGGTGATATTGAAGCTAACAGGTTTGGTACTACGGCAAGGAAATTTGTAATGGAAAAGATTGGGATTTCTTATGCTGGGTTATCTAATTATCTGGCTTCACTTAAGGGAAAAGGGTTTATCAATGGTGAGACTATATTACCTATTTTATTTCCTAATCCAAGTTCACAGCAGTATTATTTTAAACTTAATAATGTAGAATATGAGGAAGGACTTAAGTAAAGGCAATTTCAAAAGAGAAATCTCATTTGCTTTTTATGAGTATTTGAGAGAAAACAATCCTGAACTTTTTAAAAAGGTGGTCAAATTGAATATTGGTCAATTTGAGCATATTATCAGTACCCCATTCAGAATGCTAAGAGAAGTAATCAAGGAAGGTACATTTGAAAATGTTAGAATAAGGTATCTTGGAATATTTGTTGTTAAAGAAGCAAGAATCAGAACACTTGCTAATAAGATAATTAAAAGGTATAAGAATGGTGAAGTAGATAAAAAGCTTTTTAGATATTACATTGATAGGATAATCAAGTATAGTGCAAGATTTCCTGATAAATTTAAACAAGAGGAGGTTGAAGAATGGATGTCTTTATATTAGAAAATGGAATAGTAAAACCTACTCCGGAATTACTTTTATTACCTGAGTTTAATCAGCTTTGGAATAGGTTTGAAGATAAAGAAATTGCAATGAAACTTTTAGCTTATGTTTATTTCTTTTCCTCTATGAGGAAAGAGAATGTATATGCAGGTTATACAGACCCTAATGAAAGGAAAGAGAAAATTATTAGTGGATTAAAAATCGATAGAAAGCTTATTAAGGACAATATAGATATAATCAATAAATGTATTGGTGTAATTAAACAGTTTCAAAAGGAAGCTTCTCCATCATTAAAATTTTATGAGTCAGCATTAAATGCTGCAAATAAAATGGCTAATTTTTTTAATAATTTTGACTTTAACAGGGTAAGCCCAAGAACAGGAATGCCTCTGTATAAACCTGCTGATATAACAAGAGCATTGAAGGATACTAATGAGATATTGAAAACGTTAACAAGTATGAAGGAAAAAGTGCATAAGGAACTATATGAAGCTTCTAAAGGTAAAGGTGGTAGGGAAATTAATTATTTTGAAAGGTGATTTGACTTATTAAAAAATAATATATAATTTTACAGCATAACTTTAAATTGTAACACTATGGCAACTAAAAGAAAAACAAAGGACAAAAAATGGATTCAAAAAGCTGTAAATCCTGCTCATAAAGGTTATTGTAGTGGTAAAAATTTTGGAGGATCAAAATGTCCAAAAGGTAGTAAAAGATATAATCTTGCAAAAACATTTAAAAAGATGGCCAAACAAAGAAAAAAGAAGTAATATGAAAACAGAAAATAAAATGGCAAAAAAGATTATGGATGACTTAAATAAGTCATCCAATGAGCCACAAAGGGAATACGTGATATACGCAAGTAGAAAACTAATTAACAGTTTTCATAATGCAGTAATTGAAAAAATAAATCGTACCAATGACAAGAATATTAATAGTCCTTAAATAAATTAAAAATGAAAACTAACAAAACATTGGAATTGATGCTGAAAAAGCACAAAAAACGTAAAATTAAAGTCGAAGCTACTAAAGTGATGATTGGTAAACTTAATAGCAATGTAAAGAAAAGTGTAGAAACTATTGTAATGAATTAATAGTATGTTTGTATTATTAGAAACATTATTTGTAACAAATGATTATTCGCAAGAGTTTATTGATAGTATAATAAATTCTGGTGAATCATTGTTACCATATATGGAGTCTGAGAAAGTTGCATTTAATGTAACTAATATTTCAACCATTGGTCCTGATAATAATACTGGTGGTTCTGTTATTACTATG
>JALULO010000202.1 GCA_027056215.1 Campylobacterales bacterium
ATACTTTTTACCTAGTTTTTCTTTTGCTAGAGCCATCGGTGTTGACCAATCCACACCAAACACATCAAAATCTCCATCAATCTCATCTAAATAAGCAGGTATCCCTTTTGGAAACATGATGATAGGAATATGCGGATATTTTGCTTTGATATAAGATGCAATATCTTTCATGTATTTCCAGCTAAATTCCATATATTTAGACTGCTCAAGTGCTGCTGCCCATGAATCAAAAATCTGTACAACATCCACACCAGCTTCAATCTGCTTTTCAAGATAGTATTTTACCACTTCTGAAACTTTTGCCAAAAGTTTATGCATAAACTCAGGCTCAGTATAAATCAATTTTTTGCAAATATTATACGTCTTTGTGCCCTGCCCTTCTATCATATATGTAACAAGCGTCCATGGAGCACCTGTAAAGCCAATCAAAGCTTTATCATCTGAAAGTTGTTCACGTACAAGTTTGATCGTATCATAAACGTAAGTCAATTTATCGGCTGCTTCTTCACCACCTAGCAATGCATCAAGTGCTTTTTCATCACGCACAGGTTTTGCAAAAACAGGTCCTTCACCTTTGACAAAATCAAGTTCCATTCCCATTTCATTTGGTATCACTAAGATATCTGAAAAAAGTATTGCTGCATCTACACCTACGATATCTACCGGTTGAAGTGTTACTTCTGCTGCAAGTTTTGGATTGTGACAAAGATTTAAAAAATTACCCGCTTTTTCACGTACTTTCATGTACTCTGGCAAATAACGCCCCGCTTGTCGCATCATCCATACCGGTGTATATGGTGTCGGTTTTCCAAAACATGCATCTACAAATATTTTACCCATTAGTGTTCTCCACCCTTATGTAAGAAATATAGTCCTATAGACAGTGCCAAAATCGATCCGGCAAAGTAAAGCATCTCCAATGCCCCTTCATAAGGCGTATGCAATACTCTCTTAAAGAAACTGACCACAAGAACCATTACGATAACTTTAGCCAATTTATCTTTAAGTTGGTCAAGAGAGTGGATTTCCAAAATTTTTGAAGCACCACCTGTCGCAACATCAATTTCAGAGATAAAAAGTTCATATAAACCAAATCCGAAAATAAACATGACAATTGCCATGAGATAAAGGTCTATTGCACCAATCAGACCACTAACGATATTTTCATGAAAATGTTCAGGATGCAGATGATTGATATAAGTAGTAAAAACATTCACCACAACTTCCCATATATCAACACTAGCAACCACAAACAGTGCTATGCCACCTAACATACTAAAAATTACAGCAAACAGTACAAAAAATCTTGTCTTCCAGAGTGCCCCTTCAAATATACGCTCTAAAAGCCCCCGTTGTACAGGAATTTTTACTACTTCTTCCTTCTCGTCATGAGACATTTAATCCTCCAGTTCTATCCACTTCTGTGCTATACGCAGTGAATTTGTTGCAGCACCCACACGAACTTGGTCTGCTACGTTCCAAAAATGGAGTATATTATCTCTAAATATATCTTTTCGTATCCTTCCAACATAAGTGAGATCAGTATCTGTTGCAATCACCGGCATCGGATAAATACCTTCTGCTAAATCATCTTGCACCACAAGATTTTCAAAGTTTTCAAAAGCCTGTTGTACTTCACCCACATTTACTATGACATTTTCACCAAATGTTACGGTTATCGATTCACTATGAGATCTTAAAACTGGTACACGTACACATGTTGCTGCCACTTCAATATCTTTATGCAAAATCTTTCGTGTTTCATTTATCATCTTCATCTCTTCTTTGGTAAAACCGTTATCCATAGCAACATCAACCTGAGGGATGACATTGAGTGCGATTTGATGTAAAAATGCTTCATGGGGGCTTTCACCAAGTTTAAATTTAAAAAAGTCCTGCATCTGCTTTACAAGTTCTTCCATACCGGCTTTTCCTGCCCCACTAGTCGCCTGATACGTACTGACATCAACTCTGTGGATACCATACAGATCATCAAGTGCTTTAAGGGCTTGTACCATCTGAATCGTTGAACAGTTAGGATTGGCGATAATCCCTTTATTTTTCCACAAAGTAATATCATCAGGATTAACTTCTGGCACCACTAGGGGGATATCGGGATTCATTCTAAAATGACTTGTATTGTCAATCACAACGGCACCTGCATCTACTGCTGATGCTGCAAATTCAGCTGAGATGCTACCACCTGCACTAAAAAATGCAATATCAATCTCTTCTGCTTCAAATATGTCATGTGTCAGCTCTTGCACCTTAATAGCACGATTTGCATACTCTATCTCTTTACCTACACTTCTAGCACTTGCCAAAGGTAGTAGTTTATTGATCGGAAAGTTATGCTCTTCAAAAAGTCTGTAAAATTCTTCTCCCACAGCTCCTGTGGCACCTACTACTGCAACATTAAATTTTCTCATTTTTACCTCTTGTTTATTTGATTGCTTCTATGCGTATATCTAAACCAAGATCATCAGGCATGATCTCTTCCTCTTCACTCAATATTATCGCCCTCTCAACCACAGAACGTAGCTCTCGAACATTGCCTGGCCAATCATATTTTAAAAGTTCTTCTTGTGCACTTTTACTCAAGATTTTATATGGCATATCATACTGACGGGCTGTTCTATATAAATATTCATTTGCGATATCTATAACCTCTTCTTTACGCTCTCGTAAAGGTGCGATTTTAACTGGTATCGTATTTAATCTGTAATACAAATCCTCACGAAACTCTTTATCACGAATTTTTTCTAAAATATTAGCATTTGTTGCTGAAACAATCCGTACATCTATCTTTGTTGGTTTTGTTCCACCCACGCGTACGATTTCACGCTCTTGAATAACACGTAGAAGTTTGGCTTGTAAACCTATGGGCATTTCACCAATTTCATCTAAAAAAAGCGTACCTTTATTGGCTGTTTCAAAATGTCCTTTTTTCATAGCAGTAGCATCAGTAAATGCACCTTTTTCATATCCAAACAATTCACTTTCAAGCAAGTTTTCTGGTATCGCTGCCATATTGATAGGAATAAACGGTCCAGCATATCTGGGTGACTCTTCATGGACATATTTTGCAAATAACTCTTTTCCAACACCACTGTCACCAAGCAACATAATTGAAGCATCAGTTTTAGCAGCTTTACGTAAGGTATTTTTTATTTTTTCAAGTTTTTCACTTGTACCATAAAACTTTTTTCGTCTATCACTACCTTGTTTTCGTCTCTCTATTTTGATCTTTCGACTATCTTCTTTACCAGTGCGTCTATCTTTTGTGATAAACCGTTTTTCATATGCTTCGTGAATCTCTTTAACTTTTTCAACACGTTCTATCGCCTTGATCAATGCATCAACCTCAAAGGGTTTAGTAAGAAAATCTTTAACGTTCTCATAACGTATCGATTCTATGGCATTTCCAAGTGTAGCATTTCCCGTCATGATAATAATCGCACATTTAAAATGAATCTCTTTTATAAACTCTAGTCCATTCATACGAGGCATATTGATATCGGTTATAATCAAGTCAAAAGTAGAATCTATTTTTTTCAATGCATCTATAGCATTTTTAAATGAAAGTATCTCATATTTGTCAAATTCACCTAAAGAAATTTCAAGAGATTTTCTCATGTTGATATCATCTTCAACTATAGCAATTTTCATGCATCATACCCTTTTATTTTACTTTAGAATATCAATATAACATGATTTGGTTTAATGTAGTATTTAATTAAATATTTTAAGTTTATGTAAGATTTTGAAGAAGAAGATTACTCTTCTTCAAATATATCTTCTTCAGATTTTTCTTCTTTTGGACAACGTGCCATACTCGCAACTATATCATCGGTCTCTGTACGTACAACGATAACGCCACTGGTATTTCGACCTGCTTTACGGATCAATTGCATATCAACACGAATCATCTTACCACTGCTTGTTAAGATCATCAAATCTTTTTCTTCATCGACAATAACAACACCTACAAGATCTTTTGTTTTTGCGGTAAGCTTCATGGCAATAACACCTTTACCACCACGTTTTTGCTCACGATATTCTGCAACTTCTGTTCGTTTTCCAATACCTTTTTCACTCAATGCCAAAATCTCTTGCGTCTCATTTTTAATAACGATAGCACCGATAACTTCATCTCCATCTGTTTTAAACTTAATACCTGTAACACCTTTTGCAGATCGACCCATTTCTCTTACTTGCGTATACGGAAATCTTATACACATACCCTTTTTAGTAACAATAAAGATAAAGTGATGATCTTCTTCGATTATTTGAGAGGTAACAAGTTCATCATCTTCTTGAAGGGTTATTGCACGAACACCTACACTTCTAATATTTTTAAATTCATCTAAACTTGTTCTTTTCACTACACCATTTTTTGTAAAAAAGGCAAGTGATCTTTTCTCATCAAAATCTGTTGTAGGAATAATAGCCTTAATCTTTTCATCAGGTTGAAGTCGAATAAGATTTACAACCGCTTTACCTTTTGCCGTTCTGCTACCTTCTGGAATACGGTACACTTTTAACCAATAAAGCTGTCCAAAGTTCGTTACAAACATGAGTGTATCATGGGTATGCGCGGTAAAGAAACTCTCAATAAAGTCATCTTCATATGTTGTGACTGCTGTTTTACCTTTTCCCCCACGTTTTTGTTTCTCATACATTTTCAGTGGTACTCTTTTGATATATCCACGATGTGTAATCGTTACAACCATTGGTTCATTTGGGATAAGATCTTCGATATCAATCTCATCATAATCTTCAACAATTTCTGTTAATCTTGGTGTCGAAAACTTTTGTTTAATCTCTTCAAGTTCTTCTTTAATCAAAGCATTTAACAAATCTTCGCTTTTGAGAATACTACTTAATCGATCAATCTCTTTCATAAGTTCCGCTAACTCAGCTTCGATTTTATCACGCTCTAGTCCAGTTAATCTCTGAAGCTTCATATCCAAGATCGCTGAGGCTTGAACAATACTCAAACCAAATCTAGCAACTAAAGCTTCTTTTGCTTCTGGTGCATCTTTACTCGCACGAATAACTTTAATCACTTCATCGATATTATCAAGTGCAATTTTTAAACCTTCGAGTATATGTGCTCTGGCTTTTGCTTTTTCTAGTTCATATATCGTACGACGTATAATTACTGTTTTTCTGTGAGACAGGAAAAGATCCAGCAACTCATGTAGGGTAAATATCTTTGGCTCTTTATTGACAATAGCAAGTAAGATAACACCAAAAGTCATCTGCATTGATGTAGATTTATAAAGATTATTAAGTACTATCTCATTCATAGCATCACGTTTGAGTTCTATGACAACACGCATACCTTCACGATCACTCTCATCTCTAACTTCACTAATACCGTCTATCTGCTTATCTTTAACAAGGTTGGCTATATTTTCAACCAATCTTGCTTTATTCACTTGATATGGCAATTCATCTATAACGATGATATCTTTTTGCCCTTTCTTTTCAATATGCGTTTTTGCCCGTATCTTAACACGTCCGCGTCCTGTAGTATAAGCATCTCGTATACCCTTTTTACCATAGATCACAGCAGCAGTTGGGAAATCAGGTCCTTTTACGATATCAAGTAGCGCTTCTGTACTAATTTCTTTCTCATCAATCATATAGAGCAAAGCATCTACAAGTTCATCTAATCTATGCGGTGGAATATTTGTTGCCATACCAACAGCGATACCACTCGAACCATTGAGCAATAGATTCGGTACACGCGCAGGAAGAACATCTGGTTCACTTAAAGAGTCATCATAGTTTGGCACAAAGTCAACTGTATCTTTATCTATATCACGTAGTAGCTCTTCTGAAAGATGTGTCATTCTCGCTTCTGTATAACGCATAGCAGCAGGATTGTCACCATCTACAGAACCAAAGTTACCCTGACCATCAATCAAAGGTATTCTCATAGAAAAAGGTTGGGCCATACGAACCAATGCATCATAGACCGCATTATCACCATGAGGATGATACTTACCAATCGTGTCACCGACAATTCTTGCTGATTTTTTATAAGGAGCACGTGAACTTAGATTTAACTCATTCATCGCATAAAGGATACGTCTGTGAACCGGTTTTAAACCGTCTCTTGCATCAGGCAAAGCACGCCCGATAATAACACTCATAGAATAGTCTAAGTAACTCGTCTGAATAGAATCTTCAATGGCAATATCATCGATATTATCACCATTATCAAAAAGGTTATTCGCCATTTTTTTACCTTTTATTTATGTAAATTTAGATATTTTATCCAATAGGTACTTATAGGTCTCTTGCATCAGCCAATGTTAACGCAAACATGGGACTTTCCCCTGCCTTTTTGATTGTCTTTATTGCCTCATTAATTGTTGTTCCTGTAGTGATAATATCATCAACCAATACGATATTAGATATAGTTTTTTTATGAAAAGTAAAATCTCTGGGATTCGCTAATCTATACGCCAATGTTTTTGCAGAATAATTAACTTTATTGTGTGCTCTTAATGCCTTAAAATAGACTCTATTTTGCTTACTTTTCAGAACTTTAGCCAATATGGCAGTATGCGAATAGCCACTTTTGGGTTCATCATCAATAGGGATAATAGAGACCTTTTCAAAGATAAACTCTTTTTTAAATTTATGAAATGAGTTCATCGCTAGTATATGATATACAGCTGCACCTATATAGGTGTGTTTTGTTTTCAATAAATGCTCTATATCTCTATATTTATAAAAACTATAAACTTTAGTGCCATCAGATAAAAGGCGTATGGATGTTTGAGGTTGTAAGAAGGTTTCTTGGCATTTTTTACAAATAATTGCTAAGGAGAAGTTTTGACACAGTATACAACGCATATAGTCATTGTATCAGAGAGGGAAATAAAAGTAAAGAAGATAAAGAGGAAATCTCCCCTTTATCTATATAGTGTGTAAATTAGCTATTAATGAATAACTGTTCTACACTTAACAACTCTCCACTGAAGTACAGGCTCAGATACTTTAACTTTTTTAGTAACTGTTTTGTATACAGGTGCGATTGGAATAGTTCTTGTAGTTGCTGGAGATACAACTGTTTTTACTTTAACAGTTTTGTATATAGCTGGAACTGGAACAGTTCTTGTAGTTGCTGGTGTCGCTACTACTTTTTTAGTAACTGTTTTATATACAGCTGGAACTGGAACTCTTTTTACAGTTGCAGAAGATACAAGCACTTTTTTAGTAATAGTTTTATATACAGGTGGTGTTTCAACCAAACACATGATTTCACCAGTTGTACCATTTAGTTTTTCAACTAAACCTCTACCTCTTTTCCATGTTGTAGCAGCAGGCTTAACAAGAATTTTCTCTGTTACTGTTTTATATCTAGCAGGAACTTTGATAAGTCTTTCAGTTGAAGGCTTAACAAGAATTTTTTCTGTCTCTGTTTTATATGTTGCAGGAACAGCTACGATTCTTTCACTTGCTTCTCTTGCAAGAAGTTTTTCTGTTTTGTAACCATATTTTGCAGGAATAACTTCGATTCTCTCACCTGGTTCTCTTACAAGTACTTTTTCAGTACGTACTTCATATTTTGCAGGAGTTAAAACCCTTGCATAACATTTACCTGGTTCAGCATTTGGCGGATACAACTCATTTGGTCCAGCTACAGTTTTAGTTACTGTAACAACTTTTGCGGATTTTGCTTTCGCTGCTGCTAATTCAGCTTGTAACGCAGCAATTTCAGAACTTCTGTTATCTACCTTCGCAATTTTTGCAACCGGTGTATTACAGACTTTTTTTTCTGCACAACCACTTAGTGCTATAGCAGCTACTGCCGCTAAAACAATAGAACTTTTTGTTAAAATTCTCATTCTTAACTCCTTATAATGTTATAATGCACGGTTATTCTAACCAAAGTAAACTTAGATAAACTTTTCAAAATATAAATTATATAACTAAAATAGCTATATATAAAGTAATTTTTAATTTCTCTTGTCTTTTAGACGGTATACATTCATGTTAAAAATTAATTTGATAG
>JALULO010000203.1 GCA_027056215.1 Campylobacterales bacterium
TGTTTAAAGTTAAAAAATTACAGATAAAAAGTGATCTGAAAACTTTGGTTGACATAACATTTGAGATAGAGGATTCTTTTGCTTTGGTTGGGCAAAGTGGGAGTGGAAAAAGTTTGACACTCAAAGCACTACTTGGTATGTTGCCTCAAAATCTTCATGCTGACATAGATATAGAGAGTAGCTTTACGCTTACAAGAGGAAAGAGTGTGTCTATCGTCCCTCAGAATCCTTTTACCGCACTTTCACCTCTCACAAAGATAAAAGATCAATTTATGAAAAAGATAGATGAAATAGAAAAATATATGAAATATGTTGAACTTGATAAAAGTTTGCTTTTTCGCTATCCTTCTGAACTCAGTGGTGGGCAGTTACAACGGGTGATCATAGCGATGGCACTTTCTAGTGAACCAAAGTTGCTTTTACTAGATGAACCGACAACCGCGTTAGATAGTAATACAAAAAAGAGTATATTGGCACTTATCAAAAAATTGCAGGAGAAGATTGGATATAAGATTCTTTTTGTGACACATGATGTCGATGCTACAAAGTCGCTTTGTAGACAGATTGCGATTTTAAAAGAGGGTAGGATTATCGAAGAGGGATTGGTGGATGAGGTTTTAAAAAATCCAAAAACGCAATACGCTAAAACACTGATCGCGTCAAATTTTAAATACAGAGGATTTAGAGCTTGAAATTTTTAAAATATTTATTAGGATTTATGGTTACACTTGGATTGTTGGGTGTTATTATAGGACTGTTTGCATTTATGCATTTTTCCAAAGAAGTGAAACTTGATGCAGATAAACTCATCAACTATCACCCTGAGATGACAACAAGGATATACGATCGAAATGGTGAACTTATCGCCAATATCTTTAAAGACAAACATCGTCTTTATGCTCCTTTTGAAGAGATACCACCTCGTTTGATCGAAGCACTTGTTGCCATAGAAGATACAGTCTTTTTTGAACATGACGGTGTAAATTATGAGGCAATCTTACGAGCACTTTTGAAAGATATCAAAGCAGGAAAGATGAAAGAAGGAGCAAGTACTTTAACGCAGCAGTTGGTTAAAAATACACTTCTAACCTCAGAAAAAAAGCTTAAAAGAAAAATCAACGAAGCGATTCTGGCACTTAAACTTGAAAACAAGCTTACTAAAGAACAGATCTTAGAGCGTTATTTAAATGAAATCTATTTTGGACATCGCTATTACGGTGTTAAAACCGCTGCATTGGGGTATTTTCGTAAATCCTTGTCAGATTTGAATCTAAAAGAGATGGCTATGCTTGTAGGCTTACCCCAAGCCCCAAGCCATTATGATCCAACAAGACACTATGATGTCTCTTTAAGCCGTGCAAATACAGTATTAGCACGGATGAATACCTTGGGTTGGATAACAGATGAAGAGTTGCATAAGTATGAAAAATTACGCCCCACAGTTTACAATGACTCACTAACTAAAAATAAACTTCCCTATATTGTGGATCAAGTATTAAAAGACTTAGAAAAAAAATATCCTGATATAAAAACAGGAGGCTATAAAATCTATACAACGATAGACTCTAAGTTACAAGAAGTTGCAAAAGAAGCTTTGCGATATGGATATGGTGAGATTCTCAAACGTGGTAAAGGTAAAGAGGTAGATTACAGTGATCTAAATGGTGCAATCGTTGTGATAGATAGTCATAGTGGTGAAGTGTTGGCCGAAGTTGGTGGTATTGATTATGCAACCAGTAGTTACAACAGAGCAGTACAAAGTAAAAGACAGCCTGGTTCATCGTTTAAACCATTTATCTACCAGATAGCACTGGATTCTGGTTATTCTGTACAAAGTAAATTGATGGACATTTCTAGAACATTTAAGTATCAGGATAAAGATGAAGAAAAAGAGTGGAAGCCTAAAAACTATGAGAAAAACTTTGAAGGATTGATTACACTTCATGATGCACTTGTACACTCACGAAATCTTGCAA
>JALULO010000204.1 GCA_027056215.1 Campylobacterales bacterium
TTCCAAGCCCTACAGCCGCACCCGTAGCAGAGAGAACAAACCCTAAACGACTAAATTTACCTATTTGTGCATTCATTTGATTCCTTTGTAAAATTTTAACTTAAAAGAGATTAAAGCAAAATTTGTCATAATTGCACCAAAAAGCAAAGGCTTTTATGCAACCGATCACTGTCACCACACTCAACAACCAAATCAAATCTCTTCTTGAAACACACTACATAAACGTCCTTGTAGAGGGAGAAGTAAGCCGTGTTACATACCATGGTTCAGGGCATCTTTACTTTACCCTCAAAGACCAAAATGCTGCTATCTCATGTGTGATGTTCAAAGGTAACAATCAAAAGTTAAAGTTTCGTGTAGAAGAAGGGATGCAAGTGATCATCAGCGGTGGTATCTCTGTTTATACACCAAGAGGAAGTTATCAGATAAATTGTCATACCTTAGAGCCAGCAGGCAGTGGTGCGTTGGCTTTGGCATATGAACAACTCAAAAAGAAGCTTGAGCAAAAAGGGTATTTTGATCCCTCCCTCAAAAAGGCATTGCCCAAATTTCCGCGCCATATCGTTCTCGTAACCTCCAAAACAGGTGCAGCCATACAAGATATGTACCGTGTGGCAAAAAAGCGATGGCCTCTTAGTAAACTGACCCTGATCGATACAACCGTTCAAGGAGAAAACTCTGCCAATATGATAGCCAGCCATATCAAAAAAGCTGATGCGCTCGGTGCAGATATCATCATCGTAGGACGTGGTGGGGGAAGTTTGGAAGATTTATGGGCATTTAACGAAGAGAGCGTTGCAACTGCCATACATGAAGCAAATACGCCTATTATCTCAGCAGTTGGTCATGAAATAGATTTTCTCATCAGTGACTTTGTAGCAGACCTTCGCGCCCCCACTCCCTCAGCTGCGATGGAACTAGCCCTTCCCGATCAAACAGAGATGCGTATCTTTCTTGATTCGCTCATGGACAACTACAACACAGCTTTGCAAACGATATTGCATAAAAAAGAGACACACTTAAAGCATGTTTTTCAACTTTTTGAACAAAACTCATTTGCGGCAAAACATAACCTCTATCAAGAAGAGATCAAAAACCTAACACAACAGTTTAAAAACTTTTTTACCCTCTCTTTGCAAAAAAAACAAAACAGCCTCAACACTTTACAAGCTGCCTTTGAAAACAACAATCCTGCAAAACGTGATCGCAAAGGTATCGCACAGATTAGCAAAGAGGGTAAAAAAATAGATTTACAAACACTGCAAATTGGTGATCTGTTTTTTGCCCAAACATCAAAAGTAAACATCACCGCACAAGTGACACAAAAAGAAAATCTACTATAAAGTTATAGCATGTTCAAATCAATCTTTACAAACAGTTTTGGGATACTCACTTCTCGCATCCTCGGTTTTTTGCGAGATATGCTGCAAGCTTCCATACTTGGTGCAAATATCTACACCGATATCTTTATCGTTGCGTTTAAATTACCCAACCTGTTTCGGCGTATCTTTGCGGAGGGTGCTTTTAGCCAAAGTTTTTTACCTACCTTTACACATGCCAAACAAAAAAGTGTTTTTGCGATGCGTGTTTTTGTCAAGTTTACAACGTTTTTACTTCTTTTTGCACTCTTTGTCACACTTTTTGACAATCTCTTTGCCAAACTCATCGCAGGGGGCTTTGATGATGCCACGATAAAAGCAGCAGCACCACTGGTTGCGATCAATTTTTACTATCTTATCTTGATTTTTATCGTTACTTTTTTAGCCTCTTTATTACAATACAAAAATCACTTTGCAACCACTGCATTTTCCACGGCACTTTTAAATATCGCCCTTATAACCACCCTACTTTTAGGCAAAGGCTTACCCAAAGAGGTGATCATCTACTACATGAGTTATGGCGTGATCATAGGTGGTATTTTGCAAGTTATTGTACATGTTATCGCAGCTAAGAAACTGCACCTTATGAAACTCATCATCGGTGGCTTTCAAAATAGAAAAAAGAAAAAAGCAGACGTAGTAGAAGATGAAAAAAGATTTAAATCCACTTTTTTTGCTTCCGTTTTAGGGAGTTCAACTGCACAGATATCTGCCTTTTTAGATGGTTGGCTTGCCTCTTTTTTAGTTGCCGGTTCGATCAGTTACCTCTACTATGCTAACCGAATTTTCCAGTTCCCACTTGCTCTGTTTGCGATTGCTACTTCTGTTGCTATATTTCCCAAAGTGACACGTTATCTCAAACACGATGAGCATCAAAAAGCCCATCAGATGTTGAAAAAAGGATTTTGGTTTTTAGCAGCACTACTTTCACTCGCAACTGTTACAGGGATCATATTTTCCAAAGAGATCGTTTGGTTACTGTATCAGAGAGGCTCTTTTGGTGCACAAGATAGTACAAACACAGCTATGATACTCTCTATGTATCTCATCGGACTCATCCCTTTTGGATTGGCTAAGATTTTTTCACTATATCTGTATGCTACCCACCAACAAAAAAAAGCAGCAAAAATTTCAGGGATATCCATAGGTGTCAATATCCTCCTCTCACTCTCTTTGATCAAACCTTTGGGAGCTTCAGGTTTAGCACTGGCAAGTTCACTGAGTGGTATGGTTTTGTTTGCACTTACCATCAAAGAGTTTGGTAAAGCAGAATTTTTTGCTATAATCAAAGATAAATATGCGATTTATCTGATTGGTGGACTCATCATCACAATCGCTTTGCTACTTTACATCAAGGAACTGCTCAGTGCTTATCTATAATACCGCGACAAGAGAAAAAGAGAAATTTATCCCACTTGAAAACAAAACTGTACGTATCTACGTATGTGGACCAACTGTTTACGATGATGCACATCTAGGACACGCCCGTAGTTCCATCGCATTTGATTTGCTTAGACGTACACTCAAAGCACTTGGATATCATGTTATCTTTGTCAAGAACTTTACCGATATCGATGATAAAATCATCAACAAGATGAAAGAGAGTGGTGAAAGTTTAGAAGAGATTGTCACTTACTATATCAACCGTTACAAAGAAGATATGCACGCCATCGGTGTAGAAGATGGCGATATCGAACCAAAAGCAACAGAGAGTATCAAGGATATCATCGATTTTATCAGCCACTTGATCCAAAAAGGGTATGCGTATGTTATCGATGATGGTGTCTATTTTGAGACAAGCAAAGATCCAGAGTATCTGTCACTCTCCAAACGCGTAGTTGATGAAACACAAAATATTTCCAGAGTCGAGGGAAGCAGACAAAAAAGAGATCCAAAAGATTTTGCACTTTGGAAGTTTTCAAAAGAAGGTGAACCCTCTTTCCCCTCTCCATGGGGAGAAGGACGACCTGGTTGGCATATAGAGTGTTCTGCCATGATCAAAAAACACCTTGCAACAGAACAATCCTATCAAATCGATATCCACGGTGGTGGAGCGGATCTGCTTTTTCCCCATCATGAAAATGAAGCCGCACAAAGTTTTTGCGAATCAGGACAACATCTGGCAAAATACTGGATGCACAACGGCTTTGTCCAAATCGATGGCGAAAAGATGAGTAAATCGCTCGGAAACTCTTTTTTTCTCAAAGATGCACTCAAAGTCTATGATGGAGAGGTATTGCGTTTTTATCTCATAAGCACCCATTATCGTGCCAATTTTAACTTCAATGAAGAAGATTTAAAAGCATCAAAAAAACGACTAGATAAACTCTATCGCTTGAAAAAACGTCTTGCTATCAACAATGGTTCCGCGGTTGATAAAACATTTAAACAAAAGATACTCGATGCTCTAAGTGATGATTTAAATATCTCCAAAGCCCTTGCCGCACTCGATGAGATGATCCAATCGGCAAATGAACAACTCGACAAAAACCCAAAAGATAAAGGATTTAAAAAAGAGTGCTTCTCCAATCTAAGCTTTATCCGTGACGTTTTAGGTATAGGCGAAAAACCGGCATATCTCTACTTTCAACAAGGGATAGACGAAGAGACAAAACAGAAAATACAAACATTGATTGACCAAAGAAGTGAAGCAAAAAAAGAGAAAGATTTTACACGTAGCGATGCACTAAGAGACCAATTAACCCAAATGGGTATACAAATCATGGATACCCCACAAGGAACACTTTGGGAGAAGAGTGAAGATTGAATGACTTTATCACACTGGTAAAACAGTTTACTCCCTATTTTAAAGAGTATAAACATAAACTTTTCTGGGCTATCATTGGGATGATCTTTGCAGCGGCCGGTACAGCTTTGATCGCTTATATGATCAAACCCGTTTTAGATAAAATATTTATCGAAAAAAATGACCATCTGTTATATCTTCTCCCTTTTGGTCTAGTCGGTGTTTACGCACTCAAAAGTCTCGGTGGCTATTTGCAAGCATACTATTCAGCCTTTATTGGACAAGATATCGTGCGTCGGCTTAGAGATCAGATGGTACAAAAAGTTTTAAGTTTTGAGATGGATTTTTTTCATAGTATGCGAAGTGGTGAACTCATCAGTCGTAGTGTCAATGATATAGAACGGGTTAGAAACGTCGTCTCTTCTATGATACCGATGATGATCCGTGAAATCCTTACGATCTTCTTTTTAATCATCTATATCATCTACCTCAATCCCAAAATGGCACTCATCACACTGATTTTTCTCCCCTTGGCCGCTAAACCACTCTCTATGCTTGCCAAAAAGATGAAAAAACTTTCCACCACTTCACAAGAGATGCTCTCAAACCTCACGGCAAGACTAAGTGAGATATTTAACAATATCGAGATGATCAAAGCCAATGCGGTAGAATCTTTTGAACAAAAACGTTTTGAAAAAGAGAATCAATCCATATTTAAAGTCAACATGAAAGCCGTACGTACAACCGAACTGGTAAGCCCGATTATGGAGATTTTAGGTGCATTTGCAGCTGCGGCAGTTATCATCTTGGGTGGTGCAGAAGTGATTCAAGGCAGACTAAGTGTGGGAAGCTTTTTCTCTTTTTTAACCGCACTCTTTATGCTCTATACACCGATCAAACGTGTTTCTCGGATGTTTAATCAGATTCAAGATGCCATCGCTGCGAGTGAACGTATCCACTCCATACTCAAAAGAGAACCAAAGATAGCAGATGGTTCACAGCTATTGGATAGCCCTGTAGAAAAAATCATATTTAAGGATGTCTCTTTATCGTACGATGATAAAGAAGCTTTAAGTAAGATAAATTTTCAAGCTAAACGTGGAGAGAAGATTGCCCTTGTAGGAAATAGCGGAGGGGGGAAAAGTTCTATCGTAAATTTACTATTGCGTTTTTATGAAGCCAATCATGGTGAAATACTTTTTAATGATACCAATATAGAAAATTTTACGCTAAAAAGTTTAAGAAACAATATCTCCATAGTTACGCAACGTGTCTACATACTCAATGACACCGTTGCAGCAAATGTGGCATATGGTCATGCGATAAACGAAGATAAAGTGACCAAAGCCCTACAAAGTGCCAACGCTTACGAATTTATACAGCAACTCTCACATGGTATCCACACAAAGATCAATGAATTTGGAACAAATCTTTCAGGTGGACAACGCCAGAGAATCGCTATCGCAAGAGCGATTTACCGTAATCCTCAAATCTTTATATTTGATGAAGCCACCAGTGCACTTGACACTGAAAGCGAACAAAAAATCACTGATGCCATCAATGCAATAGCCCGTGATAAAATCACCTTTATCATAGCACATAGGATGAATACAATCGTCCATGCAGATAAAATAGTAGTACTCAAAGAGGGAAAAATAGTTTGCAAAGGTAAAAATAGTGAACTTTTGAAACACTGTAGTGAATTTAAACACTTAAAAGGTTTACAAAAGTAAATTTTTGTTGTATACTTTTTTTATAAACAAAATTTAATTTTTGAACATCTTTACAAAGTGATATCTATGACAAGTAAAAATATATTATGGCTGGGATCATTGTTATTTATATTATTAACAACCAGTTGCATAGCATGGTTTATAGATAAACACAATCCTGAGATTAAACATGTGGATTATCAAACTAGTACAAATAATACAATCCAAATACAAACAGATCCTTTTGCTAAAGATGTTCAAATCGATGAATTTATTGGCAAACATATCAAAGAAGAAATTGCACACATAGAAATTCCAGTTACTGATACGATAGAAAACAATACATCTACGCCAAAAAAAGTTCAAAAAAAACAAGAAAAAAAACCTGTTTTAATAGCCACAAAAATAGACAAATCTATCATACCCGTATCTACAAAAATTTCTCAGAAAAAAGCACTGATAAAAAAAATACCTAGCGTAGATAAAAAAGTTCACTATAACACTCCAAAACAGTTTGAGATAGAACCTTTACTAGCTACGATGCAACTAGATATAGCTAAAGATACAACACTTCATACGAAGCAAAAACATCTTTTAAATTCACTGATACATAAAGCAAAACAACATCCAAATGCACATCTTAAGATAGAGTTATCCAAACTTTCATATACCAACAAAACCTATCTTAAAGCCATAAAAAGATATCTTCAAAAACGTGGTATCAGCGCGCGAAGAATCCATACCAAAATAGCTACATCAGCTTATCCGATACAAATCGTTAAAATACATCACAATGATTCAGTAGAAATATCATTAATTGAGAGGTTATAACATCATGAGCATATTAGAATTAATTACAGAGATTTCATTTTGTTTAGTTGCTGCTGCGATTCTAGGTTTCGCAGTAGGTTGGCTTTTTTCAGTTCTTTTTAAAAATGAGAAAATGGGAAAAAAATATACTGCATTACAAGAAGAGTTTGAAATCAAACAGAGTGATATACATCATCTCGAAGAGGAGCTTTATGAGAAGAACAGCGCTTATCAAGAGCTAGAATTAAAACTCAATGAGTGTGAAAAAGAAAAACTTAGTAATGAAATGGATCAAGAAGATTGTGACAGATACATCAAACAAATCAAAGAATTACAATCAGAAAACAATATACTCATTTCGCAAATCAAAGAACAAAAGCTATGCGAAGATGAAAATGAAATTCTTGAAACTGAAATCAAAGCACTTGAAAGTGAAAAACAATCTCTACTTGATAAACTCGATGACTACACAGAATATAAGCATAATTATAAAGCTTTAATCATGGAAATAGAAGCTTTAAAAAGTGAAAAAGGAAAGTTGGAAAAACAAACAACTGATACGATAAAGACACCTTTAAAAGAACATAAAGAAGAAAATATTCTCTCCAAAAAAGCTTATAATACTATCATGCGTGATATCATTACACTAAAAGATGAGGCACAAAAGATCAAAAGTGAGAAGATCACACTTGAAGACAAACTTAGCATCACACAAAAGCAATTATCACAAACAAAACTTGCACTTCAAGAGTGTCATAAATCAAATGTGCAAAAAAACAGAATATTACCACCAGATACAGATACTACACTTCCGGCAAAAAAGAAGAAAAAAAAATCACTTGACCATCTAGACAAAGAAGTGTGTCAAGATACAGACATGATCACTTCTCAATCAAATGAGTTTAAAACACTTTCAGAACTTATAAAAGATGCATTAAAGGATATCAAGGATCAGTAAAAAAAACGTAAAATATAATTTTATATTTTTTTCAGTCTTCTTCGCTATAATCTCCTATTAATTTCACAAGAGAGGTGGTGATAGCATATGCCAGGCATCATTGTCAAACCAAATGAGTCGTTTGAAGAAGCTTACAGAAAGTTTAAAAAGCAAACAGATAGAAACTTGATCGTTACTGAAAAAAGAGCGAGAAAATTTTTCGAAACTGGAACTGAAAAACGTAAAAAACAAAAAATCGCTGCAAAGAAGAAAATGCTTAAAAAGCTTTATATTCTTAGACGTTACGAATCAAGACTGTAACACAAAAGATGTAAAGAGGGTCTTTCCTCTTTACATCTTTTATTTCATATAATTTTTATCCTATTTATTATCTATTTATGATACAATCG
>JALULO010000205.1 GCA_027056215.1 Campylobacterales bacterium
TGCATTCTGATCTTTTGAGTAAATCCAGGAAACTCAGTTTCTAAAAAATTTGCCATGTTTAGGGCATCGGCTTTATTGGCTATTACCCCATAACTACACTCGTTTTTTCCTACACACGCTACGAGATTGTTAAAAAACGGTGAACTGATATTTGGATGTTTTTCAAAAAACATCTCTTTTACAAATGCTTCTTTATCACTAACATGGGTAATAAAAAGATTTTGTTCTACACTAAGCCTTATCTCGCCACCTGTTTGTGCCGCGAGTTTAGCCGTTTCTATCATATCACTACCACTGAAAAGCCCTGCTTTGACGATCGCATGAACAGCCGATGTCCCATCTTTTAACTGCACACTTCCCTGTTCATTTTCAAAATAATCCATTTTACACAACGTTTCACCAGCTTCTTTATATGATGTTTTCGTAAACTCTGAAAATGCTTCTCTAAAACCTTCCATTCCTAACGCTTCGATCAAAAAGTGCATCCTATTTTTGTTACGATTATCTCTAAATCCATACATTTTATAAAAAGCTACGATTTGTTCAAAAAACGCTTCTACTTCATGTGAGAGTAAAAATATATTTGCATCTTTGGCAACTTTTCCAACTTTCCCACCTACATAGACATTAAACCCATACATACCTTCTTTCATAGCCAATATAAAACAGCAATCATGTCCATAAACATTACAACGATTTGCGATACTGCCACTTATGGCTGTATTAAATTTTCGAGGAAGTACTCCTGTATAGGCATCTTTTTTGAGAAAAATAGCCTGAAGTTTTTCTAAAATCGGAAAACTTTCTATAACATTATCATAAGACAACCCATCAAGCGGATCGATGACAATATTTCGTAGATTATCCATACCTGTTTGATAACTTGTGATACCCACACTCTCTAACTTTTCAAAAACAGTTGGCACATCTTCAATCATCAAGTTGCGTATCTCTACTTGCATTCTGGTTGTCAAGTTCATCTCATCTTTGGCATACGCTTTTGTCACTTCACCCAAAACCTCAGCCTGTTTTGGTATCAAACGCCCTCCAGGAATCCTAATACGCAACATGAACTGTTTTGGTGTTAAGGAATCCTTATCAAAAAGTCCAAAGTATTTTAAGAAAACTGCTTTATCTTCTTTGTCTAAAAAATCATAACCCTCTTTACTCGCTTTATAAAGTCTTGCAAGTGCCTCAGCAGGTGTCATCTTTTCTTTAGTTTTTTCAACTTTATTTATTTTCTCACGGCGTAATCCCTGAAGTTTGGCTAACATCCCTCTTCCTTTACATAATTATTTTTTCTATACATCTTATCCCCTTTGTATCAATAAAAACACCAATATTAGATTTACTATAAATGAAATAATAAAGGCAATACGATACACTTTTTTCGGCTCTCGCTCAATCAAAGAGAGACTTTTATCAAAAAATGGTTTTACTTTTGTCGGATTTTCCAACTCATAAAGCATCTCGCTATAGTTTTTGTAACGACAATCCGTATCGATACAAATAGTACGTAGTATCACACTCTCTAGCCAATTTGGTATCTTTGGATTGTAGTATGTTGGATTTTTAGGCTTTTTGAAACTCGGAGTTTGAAACGGTTCTATCTCACCATAGGGAAGTTTGCCCGTCAGTGATTCATAAAGTGTCACACCTATCGCAAAAATCTCACTCTGCTCGTTAATATTTTCCGCTTTAAATCGCTCAGGTGCTAGATAAGACGGTGTACCCGCACGGGAATTGAGTGAAAATATCTCTACAATACTCCCAAAATCAACCATTTTATAATAAGTCTTTCCACCACGCTGTGCTCTGATAATATTTTCAGGCTTTATGTCGCCGTGGACAAGATCAAATTTGAGTAAAAATTGATTCATGTGAAGCAAGAACTTCGCTAAATGAACACCCTCATCGATAGAAAGTAATCTTCGGATAAGATACTTTTTTAATTCATCCCCATGAACATACTGCATGATATAGTATCTAGAAGTTCTGTTTCTTGGAATCACTGATTTTGGGAAGTACCCAGCTTTAAGTCTTTTTGCATTCCAAGCTTCTTTGACATAAAGATCTAAAATCCGCTCATCTTCAAGTGCTTCATACGGAGCAAATTTGATCACATACTCTACACCACTTTTTTTGCAAAGCCATGTTCTTTCATTTTGTACCATCGGTTTAATTAATTGATACCCATCAGTCACTTCATCTTTTTTAAGTGTCTTTGGAATTTCAAGCACAGCTTGTTTTAATTGGCAAAATTGGTCTGTTTTATCAATCTCTATCACTACCGCTGTCGTATCATCAGGGAGATTGTCCTTTGTGAGCTTACTGGCTTGTTTAACTAAAAAATGTGCGCCAAGAGATATGGTAGAGAGCAGTCTTTCTTCACTTAAGAGGGTATAAAGACCATCACTACACAAAAGTATCTTGTCATTTTCATTGATAATATTTTCAAAATAATATGGATCAACACTTTTACCCAAGCCAATTGCCTGCGTTAAAACACCTTCCATATGCTCTTCCTCTTCACTATGATCATGGGAGAGTTGAGAAAGTTTTTGATCTCTAAGAAGATAGATACGACTATCTCCTACATTTGCACCGTAAAGTTTAGTTCCTTCTATCACCACAAGGGCAAGGGTAGTCACCAACTCTTCCCTCTCATAAAGATCCATAGATTCAGTATAGAGAATCGTGTTTATATTTTTGATAAAGTGCAAAATAGATTTTTCAAGACTCCATGAAAGTGGTCTATTTTTCAGGTTTGTTTCTAAAAAACGACATACTCTCTGTGCAGCTTCTGCCCCATGGGCAGCACTTCCCACACCATCACAAAGCACGGCGATTGTTAAATCTTGTACCTGCCTATAAGTAAAAGCATCATCACCTTTGAGCTCTTTACCTTTGGCAAGTGTAAATCCTGCAACTTTTATTTTTGCCATATAAGAACCTAAATCCTTCCACCAGCCTGTACGCCCCAGGTCGTTCTCCATCTGGTTTTAACAAATGAAATACCACTAATCGCCACCAAAACCACTACCGCAAAGATGATAAATCCAACACTATAACCATCAAATGCACCTTTAGACCAACCAAGTGTTTTGATAAGCGCTGTACCACCAAGTCCACCCGCTGCCCCTATAATACCAGTCATAATACCGATATCTTTACCAAAACGCTGAGGTACAAGTTGGAACACCGCACCATTTGCCATACCAAGATTTGCCATAATAAGGAACAATACCAAAATGGCGATAAAAAATGGCAACTGTACAAATGCTGTTACAAGTGCTAAAAGTGCTACAATACCGTAAAAGAAATATAAAGATTTTACACCACCGATTTTATCTGCAATACTTCCTCCAACAGGTCTCAAGACCGCACCAGCAAATATACAAATCGCACCAAAATAACCTGCAACAACTTTAACATTATTCTCATCCAATATATCCAAACCAAAGGCACTCATGTCCGCTTGATAAGTATTCATCAAATAGACTTTCATATACCCTGCAAAACCAACAAAGCCACCAAAAGAGACAGCATAGAAGAGATTAAACCACCAAGTATCTTTATCTCTAAGTAGTTTTAAATAATCTTTGACTTTCTTAGGTCTTGGTGTATAGACTGATGCCGGTGCATCTTTTGCCATTAAAAAGTATGTGATAAAAACAATCGTAGATAAAACACCACCCACTAAAAATACGGCTTCCCAACCCCACTTTTCAGCGATCTTTGGAGCAAATAAGAAATCGATCACAACACCGATATTTCCCGCTCCGGCAATTCCCAACACAATACCCTGTAACTTTGGTGGATACCATTGCCCCGCCTGAGGTAAAGCAACCGCGAAAGAAGCTCCTGCAAAACCAAGTGCTAGTGCAACAACCAACAGTTCTTGATATGTAATCGTACTACCTTGAAAATAAGCATAAAAAAGTGCACATATGACAATAAACTGAGAAGTTAAAGCTGTTTTTTTAGCACCAAACTTATCCACACCAAAACCAAGCAAAATCCTCAAAAGTGCCCCTGAGAGGATAGGAAGAGAAAGAAGTGTCGCTTTTTGCGAAGCACTCATCATAAATCCACCTGCTGCCAATGACTCTGATATCTCGGTAGAAAGAGGTCCAAGCATCGTCCAAACCATAAAACTAAAATCAAAATATAAAAATGCCGCCATTAATGTCGGCCAATGCCCCTGCCCTTTAAGTGCTTTAAATCCACCTGCCATATAAACTCCTGATTTTTATTATATGACGGTATTATACATGCTTTATGTCCTTTTTATATACTTTAAATTGATTAATTTTTAATCATACTGTTTTATTGAATCTTGCTTACTTGTTTAAATCATCCTTATCAGCTGTCATAGCAACTGCAATAAGTCCTACTAAAAACAGTAAAATAAGTGCTACATATATCCATGCCATACTAATCCTTTATGTAGTTTTTTGCTTTTTCTTTTGCAAGTTTGGCAAATGCATTTTTCTCATCTATATCTTTAAATGCTGTAGCTGGAAAAAATAAAAATGATTTATCAAAAAATAATAAAAAACCTTTTTCGAGAGAAATAACTTCTAAAATAGTATCCCAATCTATATCAGTTTGGTTGATAATTATTTTTTCTTTCTCTATTGTAACATGATAAATTCTCTCTTGATCAAATGACTTTTCGATAAGTCTTTTTCGTATCTTCCATCTAAAAAAATACCAATAAAGTACCAAGATAGTAGAAACAAGCAAAAGCCCTATTGAACCTTTTCTTATGGCAGCTACTACCCCAAATTGCGTCATAGCTATAAAAATCCAACCTAAAAATCTTTTGGAAGAGTGTTTCATCTCATACTTATAGGCTTGATGAGAAGCATCTAAAAATGTTTTTTTATCCCATGTGTAAGTGAGTTTGATAGGTTTAAACATGCTCTTCGCACTCCGTGATAATCAGATCACTTTTTTTCACACAACCTTGATCTTCAATCTCACCGATTTTGCTAAGTGTTTGTACATAAAGTTCTTCAAATATTTTTGCATTTTTCTGATACTTTTTACTCTCCTTCTTACCATATATATAAGCGACAAGTACAGAAAGTGCAAAAAAAGCGTATATCCATGATTGCCACTCTTTTAAATCCAAAAGTACGATGAAGTACTGCACGGAGAAAAGCACAAAAAACTCAATCGAAAAGATGATAACCAGCGTAGCACTCTGCTCAAAATCAAGTGTATATTTTTCTAATTCTCTAAGAGAGGCTAAGTTTTTATTGATAGTTTCTGCTTTTGTTTTACACGCTTTATCAAGATTTTTTAAAGGTATATCTTTTATATGGATATTGCCAATATTGTATTCAACATTTATCTGTTTGTAGTCCCTTAAGATCTGTGGATGTTCCTCTAAAATATCCAAGATCTCAGCTGTTGTAACATGACTCTTTTTTGCGATCTTTTGCACATCTTGAAGTACAAGATCATACAGACCTACACTTTTGATCTCCTCAGCCACCCTATCTAAATGTATCAATCACTATCCTTTAGTCTCCACTTCCATTTGTAATATCATCTATAAAAACAAGTTCCTTGTGCTTATAGATGATATCCATGAGAGTTTTCCTCTCATGAATATTTATCTATTTTTTGTGATTTTCAGCGATCACTTCTGGCTCTATGCCATAAGAAGCAGTCTTATCTTCTGCCGGTAAAAAGATACCGATAAGTCCTTTAAGACCAACAGACATGATGATATTAAATAAAAATATTGCCCATGCTATCAAAATCATAGAACCACAAATAGCTGCCAATATCATATAAGGATTGAACTCTCCATGAATATAAAGGTGTCGACGAAGCATACCATCAAGACCTGCCATACCACCAAATGCACCCATACCTATACCACCTATAAGATATAACCAAAAATGGGCATTTGAAAGTTTCGATGACCACATTTTTGTATTATTTGTCACAATCGGCCACAATACATATACAGCACTATAAAGTGTCATATACAATCCAACAATCAGTGCCATATGAACGTGTGCCATAATAATCCATTGGGTATTGTGCAATACTCTGTTCATACCCATATCAGCTTGAATAATCGCAGCAGGGATTGCTAAACCAAATCCAACCATACCACCTAGAAGGTATTTAAGTTCCATAGTCATTTTAAGCGGTCTTGCTTTCCAAAGGGTAACAAGTGTGATAAATAGTGCTAAACCTTGCGTCAATAACTCAAACGCTGTAACCATCTCACCAGAGATAAGTTTCATCATCTCAGGTTGTCCTTGATCTCCAAGAAGGTGATGAGACCATACCATCCATGAGACCAAAAGCTCAAGCATCAAAGCAGCTCTTGCAACATTTTCCATAAACAGTTTTTGACCAGTTATGAGTGTCGCCAAAAGATACCATGAACCCGCAACATAAATAAGCACCAAACCATCAGCAACAAGATCCAAGCCCCACCAGAAAAAGTTTTTATATAAAAGTGCATCAATACTTGCTACATCTAAAGGATGACCACTTGCATCAAAAAGAAGATATATAAGCACTAAGATACCAGCCCCAAGTATGACAATAGCATCTAAAAATGTATCTACAGTTCCACGAAAAATAGCAACAACAGGCAGTGCAAGTGCAGGCTCTTTTGAGTAAGGTTGTTTACCTCTTAGTTTATTCCAAAGATTAAGCATACCATCAACACCAAAACCAGAGATTAAAAGCTCTTTTGTTGTTTTATCTTTATGTACACCCACCCTCGCAAAGATAGTTGCATAAATATTATAGATAAATCCAAGTGTACCAATCATAATAATTGCAACACCAATGATAAAGACTATACCACCAATCAATTTAAACTGGTGAGTATCAGCAGGAAGCGGCCAATATAATGTATATAGTGGTGCATAATGCCATGCAAAGGCAGCAATCCAAGCCAATGCTGTTCCAACCGTGATTGCTATCCATACAAAATTTGCTAACTTAACACTATAAAGAGGCTTTTTGGTTAAGAAAGGTACCAAAAACATAAATGCAGCAAAAACCAACTGATAAGTTGACCCAAATATACCTACTATCGGGTGTGCTGTCATGATAGCGAAGAAATGCTCAGCCTTAAAAAACATACTCGGTAGAGGAGCAACTTCTTTTCCAGTCTCCACCAATCTCATAATCATACCTTCTATAGCCACCAATCCAAAGAAGAGGAAGCTCATAACAACAGCTCTTAATGTCACTTTTTGTAATGCATTTAAGCTTTTGTGATCAAAGTTTGTTCCATTCATTAAACTCATTTTTTACCTCCATCATCTTTACAGCCAGTCACTTCAATAAGTTTTTTAACTTTCATCAGATCTTTGCCATCTTCACTATATTGTGCAGGACCAGAATACTCTGTGGATGTTAAATCAAAAACACCATTATGTAAAAATGTCCATAATATATCGTTACTACTTCCAGGGTTTACCTGCATTTGCATCACCATCGTACCGTCTTGACGAAATAATCCAAATCCATAAACCAAATCATGACTCACTACATTAAATAAAACTTGTTGTCCACATTGGATTGTGATTTTATCTTCTGGAAGTTTCCACCTATGCTTTGCTACCTCAAAGTTGTAAGTGGCATCAGGCTTGATTTCATGTCTTGTGATATCCTGAGAAACCCATGGAATAGTATTGTATGTAAAGATATGATGTCCCACACCTCCCGCTACCAAAAATGCCATATACCAATAAAATGGCAACCTAAAAACAGACTTTGCGTCTTTTCTTGTCAAGTTATACCCAAACCAGGCAACAACAGATATGATTATCATGGCATAGATAGTGTAAGCAACATTATGAAAAGCCAGTAACTCTATTGAACTCTTAAAAGTCATATTTCCTCCTTATATGAAATATTATTACGTTAACAATTTTAGGATAGTTCATATTAGAAAAAAATGACATAAGTCAAGAAATGAATCAACAA
>JALULO010000206.1 GCA_027056215.1 Campylobacterales bacterium
CGTTACCAACCATAAAAGAATGACAAGCAAAGAATATTTAGACCATATTGAAAATTTGATAATTGAAATTAGAAAAATAGATTTCAACAATAATTGGGCATACGAACAAGTATTGCATTCGTTTCTTAAAATAAAGAAAATGCCCATCATATTATATCAATACAAAGAAAACAATCTGCTATTTAGATCAAGGATTAACAATAAGGAAAATTTTCAGGAAATCAATGAAATATCTGCGCCAAATTCCAAATATGTAAAAAACTATGCGCGAGCAAATAAACCCAGACAGACTTTATTTTATGGCTCAGAAAATAGACCAACTTCATATATGGAATTTATAGAATATTTGGCTGAAACCACGGACTTTGGTATAGAAGTCGCTTTTACAATTGGCGGTTGGAGATTAAAAAGGGATTTAGTGCTTGCATTAGTGTATAATCCGTTAGACGAAAGAGAAACGGAATATAACAAACTATACGGTGAAGGATTTGATGAATTTGTGGAAAAGACAGCCAAAGAATATAGAGATGGAACAATGCTTTTTTTTCAATTTATCGCAGAAGAATATTCAAAACCAGTTAAAAATAATATTGAAACATATTTGATTACCTGTGCATATTCAAATCTAATCTTCGGTTATGAAGAATGTGATGGAATTATTTACCCAAGTGTTCCGAGTGCTGGAAATGGTTTTAATGTTGTTCTTAAAGAGAATGTGATTTTAGAAAACTCAATTGAGTTAGAATTTGCTGGTAAGGATACGTTTGTCGCAACGGAACAAGAGAATGGGAAACATAATTTCATGAATATTAAAAGTACTAATGCAACGGGAATTGACCTTGCAAAAGGAATAATTGAATGGTAATATGAAAAAATGGAAAGCGTTTATATCTCATGCTTCAGAAGATAAAGAATTCTTCGTAAGAGAATTGTATCACAATCTATCAAACCTTGGATTAAGAATTTGGTACGATGAGTTTACTTTGAAAGTAGGGGATAGTCTTTCACGTAGTATTGATAATGGACTGAAAAATTCTGAATATGGAATAGTAATTTTAAGTAAAGCATTTTTAAATAAGAACTGGCCAGATTATGAATATAGGTCATTACTTTCTCGTGAAGTAAATAATAAGCCAATAATACTTCCAATTTGGTATGAAATCACAAAAGAAGAAGTTGCTGAATACTCTTTATACTTGGCTGACAAATTTGCAATAACAGCCAATTCAAGTAATATTAATGAAGTGGCACTTAAACTTGTTGAAGTACTTGAACCTAATGTTTATAAAAATATAAATAGGTTTTTATACTATCAACAACTGATTAAAAATGCAACACCTACAAAAGTTAGCAATAGGGATATAAAAGTTTCAAAAATACGACATAAGTCGTTAAGTAATTCATTGACAAACAGAAGTGAAATTTTGCATGAACTGATTTTTAAGCCTTTCTTTGGACATAAAGACTTAAATGAAACTGTTGATGGATTCAAAAGAGATTTATACCCAAGTAGAGAAATTCAAGTATGGGAAGCCATATTGTCGGTTTATCTAATCTATTCGCAAAGAAATCAAATAACAGATTATGTGTTTCTAAAAGATATTATTACACATCTGACATATTTTTCTACTGGAAGTGTTTATGATAGAGCATATTTAGAAACAAATCAACTTCTTGAATTAATGAAAATGTTAAAAGATAGATTAAAAGAAGAATAATTACGGTTGGTAACAAAAAATATAGTGCATGCCGCAATTAGTTGTAAATATGAAAGTTAATACACAAAATAGAGATTGTCGTAAACTGAAAAATTATCATTTCAAAATGCGGCACGCACCATATTTAAACCGTTGTGTGCAAGGTAGCTGAAGAAATTACGAAGACTGAGAATTAAACGAAATAATTCTTTAAAATAGGAGAAAAAGGATATTTTTGTAGGAAAATAGAATAAATG
>JALULO010000207.1 GCA_027056215.1 Campylobacterales bacterium
CTGGCACATTATCAGAAACTTTAGAAATCGTATTTTCTACTTCTGCTTTAGCATTTTGTTGCGATTGAGAAAGTTTGTTTGTACTATTCGAAACACTCTTTTGTATCACACTCTGAATCTCTTTTACCCTTTGTTGTAAATCATCTTGACTCAATACCGTTGCATCTTCTAGAACCTGTGTTGGCTCGACAGGTACAGGAGAGATAACATCATCAGCAGGATATGTTTTTGCAAGTGGTAAATCATCAACAGGAGTACTAGAAGGCGAAACAAAGGGATTATTTAAAGATGTCTCTTCCGCACTACTGATATACTGCGTATTTGCATCTACCGGTGGTGGTACAAAATCATCTTCTGTACTTTCTATATTATTGACAGATGCAATCGTCCATATTTTTTGTGGCATATCCGCATATAAAGAATACACAACAAGTACTAGTATTAAAATAGATTTCATTTTAAAAAGTTCCTCATAATATAATTAGGATTTAGTAATATTTAATACTTATTTTATTTATTTTTCTTTAAAATAAGATTAAGATAATTTTAAACTATTTTATAACTTGTACATTTTTTCTCAATAATTGCAACGATTTCTTAGAAATCAAGGTAAAATAGTAAAATGAATCACACAAAGACAACCCTAAAAAAAATCTTTTTAGCTACTATTGGTGTTACATTAGTGCTACTACTACTTTTTAGGCTTACTGATATACTTTTTCCACTTGACAAAGACAGACTCACAAAACCCCATTCCATCAGCATTTACGACAGAAATCATCATCTGTTAAGGCTAAAATTGAGTTCTGATGGATTTTGGCGATTTCAAGCCAAAACAGATGAAATTCCAAAACGCTTGAAACAAAGTGTTATCGTTTTCGAAGATAAATATTTTTACCACCATTTTGGGGTTAATCCCTTTTCCATCTTACGTGCTTTATTCCACAATCTTACACACAAACATATCATAGGTGCATCAACACTGACGATGCAAGTGAGTCGCATGATGTATCAACGAGAGCGTACTTTAAGTAATAAACTCATCGAGATATTCAATGCTTTACAACTTGAATACCACTACAGCAAAGATGAGATATTGCGATACTATTTTAACCTAGCACCTTATGGAGGAAACATCGAAGGTGTCAAAAGTGCAGCGATGTTTTACTTTCAAAAACCACTACGTGAACTTAGCATCTCCCAAATCGCTCTTTTAACCGCCATCCCTAAAAACCCAAATGCTAACAGACCAACCAAACAGAAAAACCTCTCTTTATATAGAGATAAAATCTTGGTAAAACTTTTAAAACATCGCGTCATCACCAAAGAGCAATACACTCGTGCTAAAAGTGAGTCAATAGCAGTCAAACTCCTACACACACCTTTTCATGCACCCCACTTTACCAACCAAATCAAATCAAATGCCCAAGAGATAAACACCACACTTGATCTATCATTGCAAAGGTTTACACTATCGCGTCTGCGTCAGCAAATAAAACATTTAGAAGCATATGATGTACATAACAGTGCAGCCATCATCATAGAAAATATGACAATGCAGATTTTGGCTTATGTTGGTTCTTCTGATTTTTTCAACACCCATAACCAAGGACAAAACAACGGCATTACCATGATCAGAACACCTGGTTCAACACTTAAACCCTTCATCTATGCACGCGCCTTTGATAGTGGTTTTATCACACCAAATCAACAACTTTACGATACAGATCTTTTTTTACAAGGGTATGCACCTAAAAACTTTAATAAACATTTTACAGGGCGTATCAGTGCCAAAGAAGCCCTACAATACTCACTCAATATCCCCGCTGTTTCACTCAACCATCTACTCAAAGAAAAATCACTATATGAACTTTTAAAACTCGCAAATATTCGCTCAATCGACCATCCAAAAGCCTATTATGGTGATGCCATTGCACTTGG
>JALULO010000208.1 GCA_027056215.1 Campylobacterales bacterium
ACTTATAGTAATGCTATTGAAATAAAAAATATTTCAAATGCCATTAATATTGCAGGTAAACAAAGAATGTTTACACAACGTCTTTTAAAAGATTATGCAATGGTTGGTATGGGAAATACTTTTGGAAAGCCTAAAGCAGATTTACAAAAGGTTATAAAGGCTTTTGAAGATCATCTGAATTCATTGGATGCCTTTACAAAAGATGTTACAACAAAGAAGAGTATTGCTAGTGCAAAAACACTTTGGAATCCTATCAAACAAAAACTGACACAAGCACCAACAACACAAAATGCAGCTATTTTACAACAAGATCTTGAAAAATTATTAAAAGTTTCAGATGATATTACCAAACTTTTTGCAAAACAATCAACATCATCAACTGGTGAAATTATCAATATTTCAGGACGACAAAGAATGCTTTCCCAAAGGATGGCAAGTTTGTATATGTTGAAAGTATGGGGTATGAATGATCCTACTTTTGCTCAAAAATTAAAAAGTGCTATGGAACTTTTTAAAAATTCTTTACAAAAATTAGCAGCTTATCCCAAAAATACGCCTGAAATCAAATCACTTTTAAATAAAGCTAAACGTAATTTTATGTTTTTTGAATTTATGAGTAGATCGAAATCTAAATTTGTGCCATCACTTATTTATAAAAAATCAAATGAAATACTTAAAGATATGAATACTGCAACAGGTTTATATGCTGCACTAGAGACAAAATAAAGGAAATTTATGAAAAATATTATCTTAAAAATAGGACTTTTACTGATATTTACGTTAAGCGGAACATATGCAGTTGAAAATACTACTGTTGATGTAAATGGCATCAAACTTTCAACTATTAACGGTGTTAACTATGTTGTGAAATCAGGTAAGATTAAATTACTTGATATAGCAGGTAAACAAAGAATGCTTTCTCAACGATTAGCAAAAGATTATCTTTATATTGGAAAAAAAGTTGCAGTAAGTAAAGCTGACAAGCAGCTTAAAACATCTTTGGGAGAATTTCTCAGTGCACACAAAAAGTTGTTGTCATCTATCAATGATCCTGAAATTCAAAATCTTTTAACGTTTGTACAGATGAGTTATGATGAATTTAAAGATTTATTGAATAAACCATTTGATTTGGATAATGCTCAGTTAGCACTAGATTTGAGTGAATCAATACTAGAAGGTAGCCAGTATGTTGTAGATTCTTTAAAAAGTAAAACACAGCAAAAAGAGTCTGATATAATCAATATTTCAGGAGAACAGCGTATGCTTGCACAGCGTATTGCAAAATATTATATTGCATATCAGGCAGGGATTAAAGATAAAAATACGGTAGAACAGATGAAAGATGCCGTAAAAACTTTTTCACTCAATCATCAAAAGTTAATGAATAATCCAACCAATAGTGCTACAATCAACCAAAAGCTTAATGAAATCGATAAGTTATGGAAAATTGTTTATAAATTTTATCTAAAAATTGAAAAGGGTGGGTTACCATTTATCGTTTTTACGACGACAGATGATATCACTAAAAAGATGGATGAAATTACTAGATTATATGTAATACAGTACCAATAAAGGGCTATTTTGAGATTGTTACGATATCTTTTTGTTTTTGTTTCGATGGGAGTAGTAACCTTATTTGCGATGGGAAATAAGGTTACTACTGTTTCTAGGGCAACAGAAGAAATCGCCTATTTAAGTCAGAAAATTGCAAATGATTATTTGTATCTTTATCATAATCCTGAGCAAAAGATGACCTATCAAAACGAGCTTCGTATAGATGTCAGAAAAATAGAAAATGATATTCGATTTATCGCTATCAATACTAAAAACGAAGATATCAAAAATATTCTCGATTTTCTTTCCTATGATAAAGATAAGATAAAAGCTTTAGCTGAAGAGGAAATATCACGTGAAAATGCTGTTAGCATATTGGATGAGAGCAATGCTCTTGTAGAAGGTTTACAATCTATTATCAAAACGACAGGTAGAAAATCATTAAAAAGTATGATTCGTTTTCATATCATGAAATTATCTAAACTGTATATGGCAATTCATCTAAAATTTGATCCTACTGAAAATACAAAAGTATTTTATACAGAGATTCAAGATATAGATACCATGATGAAGTATCGCACCAAGAATATAAAACAATTATGGCGTAGTTATAAAGAGATTTTGAATCCCAGTCCTATCTATTTTTTACCCAATATCGTTGCTATTATCATCAGTGATTTAGAGCAAAAAGTGGGACATATATGAAAAACGCATTACGTCAAAGCATCATCATCTTTTTCATGTTTCTGGTATTGATTTTAAGTGGTCTTTTTATGTATAAAGCGTATGAAACATATAAAAGAGATCAAATTATACAAAAGAGTGATGTATATGTTGCTTTTTTAGAACAAATTGATACTGTTGTGCTTGCTCTGGAACATGAGCGATTATTAAGTGCACTTTATATTGGTTTAGGAGGAAAAACAGATTTTCATCAACTTTCCCTTGATCGTGAAAAAAATGATACATTGATTCAAGAGTTGAAACAATTCTTGACAAAAAATCCAAATATTTTAGAAAACAAAATAGCATTAAAAAACATTACCAATAATCTTCAATATGTACGTTCACGTGTAGATGTTGTTAATTCTGATTTTCAAGATATACTTTTTAAGTATTATCACGATGAGATCATTAAGCCACTTTTAGCGAGTTCCAGCGCATTGATACAACAGCTTGGGGTGGGCATACCTTTTTATAAACAATCCTTAAAAGCTTATAGTGATTTACAAAGGTTTAGAAACGATTTATCGCTTGAAGAGGGATATATCGCATTTTTATTGAGTCGATCACAAAAAGTACCTATGCATGATTTAGTACTTTGGGAAAAAATACTTGCACATGAAAAAATACCTGTATCATCTATAGTTGAATTACCAAAATTTAAATCAAAATTATCAGACTTAAGGATTGCTGTTTTAAAAGGTGTTAGCAATGGCAATTTTGCTATTAGTGTGACATCGTGGCTAGCCAATATGGATACCCTTATCCATAATATTATCCTCTCACAACAAGCTGTATATAAAAAGTTACAAGAAATCGATTATAATGATGCGGCATCTGGGAATTTTATCTCAAAATTAATCTTGGCTTTTGTGTCATTGTTAGGATTTTTATGGTTATACTTTTTGTTAAGATATACTAAAAAGTTACCAAATCCAAAATCGGATAATCCAAATATACATATCAAGCATTTAGAAAATAAAAAGCCAAAAGCCAAAATAAATATCGTGAAAAATGTTAATATAAATGCTATTCCAAAAACACAAGAGATGCCAAAAAACAAAATCCAAAGTGAAGAATCGATACAACTCAAAAGTCCTGTTATTAGTACACCTTCTGATGATTTACCACTAAGTAATATGCAACCGATAGTTCAAAAATTAGAGCCTGAAAAAAGTATTGATTTTGATTCCGCTGCGGTTTTACCTTCAAACGAAGTTTTAAGACGTGAAGATAAAACTTTTTATGCACTTGATGAGTTTAAGTCGATTATCAAAACTTTTATGATTGATGCAGATATCAAAAATGTTGATTTTCATTATGATATTGATTCGAGTATCCCTGAAATTTGCATCGGGGATATAGATAAAATAAAACAATTTCTCAAAATATTTTTACAATATGCGATACACGTTACACCATCGAAAGAACTTGTTGTATTGCAGATAGAAAATATTGCACAAAAAAAGTTTGAAAGTGCTATTAATTTTACAATCAAAGATTCTGGACGTTTTATCGATGAAGATGAACGTAGAAAAATCAGACGAGGTGTTGCTAGTCACCATACTTTTTTACCAGATGTGATGACGCATGATAAGGATAAAACTGATTTATCTCTTGCTAGCCGATTAGTTTCTTTGTTAGATGGTAGGTTAGAAATCAAAAGTGAACAACAAAAAGGAACAAGTTTTTCTATCACACTAAATCTCAAAAAATTTATTGTAGCCGATTGATTCAAGCTTTTTAGATGTGTCTATTTGTTAGCATGTCTAAAATCTAAGGAGCTAGATTATGTCATATCATATTTTAAATCTACACAATATACAAACTTTCTTATACGCTATCCCCGATATTAAACTATTTTTCAATGATGATACATTGTTGATAGAAGAGATTGGTGATGGAAACGTAAACTTTGTCTTTATAGTCAAAAGTAAAAATGATCCCCAAAAAGCTTTGATCGTTAAACAAGCTGTTCCCTATTTACGTTGTGCCGGCGAAGCATTTCCTCTTTCTAAAGAGCGTATGACTTTTGAGATCAGAGCACTACAAAGTTATGTACAAAATGTTCCCCAATATGCCCCTAAAATTTACCATGCTGATGAAGAGATGAGTGTTGTTGTGATGCAGTATCTAGGTGACCATATTATCATGCGAAAAGGACTGATAGTGGGAGCTAGATATGAAGGATTTAGTGAACAGATAGCTGATTTCTTAGCAAAAACACTTTTTTTTACTTCCTCGCTTTATCTGCAAAGTGCACAAAAAAGAGAACTTATAGATCATTTCAATGCCAATAAAGAGTTGTGTAAATTGAGTGAAGATTTTGTATTTACCTTTGCTTTTATGCCCCATGAAACAAATGTTGTCCAAGAACAGTGTCAAGAAGAGGCACAGAGACTTTTTTCACAAATGCAATTTAAAAAGAATGTTTTAAAACTAAAGTACATCTTTATGACACAATCTGATGCTCTTTTACATGGAGATTTACATACTGGTTCAATCATGATTAATGACAAAGAAACTTATGTTATCGATCCGGAGTTTGCGTTTGTAGGTCCTTTTGGATTTGATATTGGTGGCATTGATAGCCAACTTGATCAATGTCTACATAGCGCATTTGTATACCAGTAAAGATTACGCCTATAGAGAGTGGTTATTACAAGTAATCAAAGAAGTTTATGAAAAGTTTGAAGAGAAGTTTTTAGCCTTATTCAAGGCACAAAAAGAGAGTGCTTTGATTACACCGGGGTTTATCGATGATAGTACGTTAGAGAGTTATCAAAAGGAGTTTATGCATCAAATCTTTTGCCAAAGTATCGGTTTTGCAGGATGTAAGATGGCAAGAAGGGTTTTTGGTATAGCAGGTGTTGAAGAGATAAGAGGGATAAAAGATGCAACTATTAGAAAGCAGACAACACTACATGCCCTAAAACTTGGTGTTTCTTTGATTGAAAATTATGAACATATTGATGATATTTATCAATTGTTATCTATCATAGAGGAGGAGGTATGAACGGTGTATACAAAGCATTTTGGTTAGATGAAAATGACCATCTTGTTGTACTAGATCAGCGTGTGTTGCCTTTTATAGAGAGTAGTGTTACGATTACCAACACCAAGGAGTGTGTTGAAGCGATTAAAAATATGACCGTACGCGGAGCTGGCGTGATTGGTAATGTTGCTGCATTTGGAGTCTATCTTGGTGCACGCGAATGTACGAGTGATTTAGCCCAGTTGATACAAAAGGCACAACTAATCAGAGCCTCCAGACCAACCGCTGTAAATCTCATGTGGGCTGTAGATAGGATGATAGAGGTTGCTAAAAAAAGTTCCAAAGAGATGATGCTTGAGGCGTTAAAAGAAGAAGCGATTAAGATCAGTGATGAAGATTGTCTCAGAAGCCGACGTATCGGTGAACTTGGTGCAGATATATTTGAAGAGATCATGCGCCAAAAAGGGCAAAAAAGTATCAATGTCCTTACACACTGCAACGCTGGATGGCTTGCTATCGTAGATGAAGGTTCTGCTCTTGCTCCAATCTATGAAGCCCATAAAAGAGGGATAGACATTCATGTGTGGGTAGATGAAACCAGACCACGAAATCAAGGTGCAAACTTGACAGCTTGGGAACTTGCAAAAGCAGGTATCAAACATACCGTTATCGCGGATAATACGGGTGGTCATCTCATGCAGCATCAACAAGTAGATGTTTGTATTACTGGAGCAGATAGAGTGAGTAGAGGAGGGGATGCGGCAAATAAAATAGGCACATACCTGAAAGCTTTGGCTGCATTTGATAATCAGATTCCATTTTATATAGCGTTGCCTTTATCGACATTTGATTTTACGATTGTAGATGGTGTAAAAGATATTGAGATTGAGATCAGGGATGAAGATGAGGTGAAATTTATCAGAGGTTTAGATAAACAAGGAGAGTACACAAAGGTACAAATCGTTCAAGATGTTTCAAAAGCACTAAACTATGGATTTGATGTAACACCCGCACGGCTCATAACAGGGTTAATCACAGACAGAGGTGTTTGTCAAGCAAATATAGAAGCGATTGAAGCGATGTGTGAGGATTTACTATGATTGATGGCGTTATCAAATACAACTTTGCGTTTAGCCCTTCAGAGCCTTTGCAAAAAGAGCTTTGGATTGAGATAGAAGCAGTAAGAGAACGACTCTTTGCACTTGGGATTATCGGAGAAAAAGATGGGATAGGGTATGGCAATATCAGCCAAAGGTTACAAGAGAAACGTTTTGTGATTACTGGTACACAAACGGGATATTTGGACAAATTGCAAGCAGAACATTATGCTATGATTGAAGCATATGATGATATAAAGTTTTATCTAAAATCAAGTGGTGCTATCAAACCTAGTAGTGAAGCTTTAACACACGCAACGATTTACAACTTAAACGAAAAGATAGGTGCAGTTATCCATATCCATTCACGTAAAATGTGGGATTTTATGCTTGCAAACAAGTACCCAAGAACAGAAGATGTTCCGTATGGTTCTATAGAGATGATCGAGGAAGTAAAGCGTATTTATGACCGTAAAGACCCTCTTGAAAGTCCACTGTTTGTTATGCGAGGACATGAAGAAGGAGTGATTTTTTTTGGTCAAAACCTTCAACAAGCCCAGTTAGCTCTTTATACAGTGATTGGTAAGATGCTATCTTAAAACGCTTTTTTATCTTTTGGTAAAATCTTTTGTCGCTACATCATATGCATCATAAAACTTCATCACTTTACCACCAAATTGTTTGGCAAATGCCTCTGCCTCTGATTTCTTAGCAAAAGCATACTTACTTACGCGGCTCATCGTAGCAGGTTTTGAACTGCCTACAACATAATAAGCATTTAATGCAGGGATAAACTTTAAGCTAACAGTATCGACAACGCGTAAGTTTTTTAAGTCAGTTTTATTGAGTTCATTGTCATGTACGACACAGTGTAGTGAGCAATATTGCCTGACACCATATTTTGTATCAGCCACGTGGTTTGTTTTGTAAAACATAGGAAGACTCATCCCACATACTGCACATGAAGCTTTGTTTTTACCTGTTTGTAAGAGTGTTGCTTTTTGTAGGGGAACACTTTGAAAGTTTACTTTGTTAACAGTAGATTTAACATGAGATGTTTGAGATGCACAGCCTGTAAAAATAAATGCAATACTAAGAAGTGTAAAAAGGATAAAATTTTTCATACTTGCCCTTATGATTTTGTTTATGAAAGTGTAGTGAAAATTTGTTAAAAAACTAAATCAACACAGGATATAGGAGACTCATTATTAAGTTAAGGAATTATTCCAAATAAAACAAAAGTAAATTTTAATGAGAAAGGATATTTAGCATAGCGTTGCAAATACGTTTATGGGAGGGTGTCTTAGATGAAGATCATGCTAGCAAGGAGTAATCCTCCTATGAATGCCACAAAGATGGATAAAAGAAAATAAATATTCTTATCTGTATCTATTTGACCTTTTTGCAAGTGCATAATCCATTTTGTATAGTAATGATAAGTGTACAAAGCGAGTATGATACCTGCACCAACAATTAAGATACCGATATAATTATATAAGTTGACATGAACTAACTGTGGCATAGCCACTTGCGTTTTTTCTTTTAACTCTACAGATATAAGTTGTAAAAAAAGTTCAAACTTTTCTACAACAAACCCTAAAATAATCAAAGAGATAGCAGTACCTATGAGTGCAGTTGTTGCTCTTTCAACTGCCATTAAGTCTTTGGGATCAATAGTGTGTTTTAGTGTATCCTCTTTGATTCTTTTATTTTTTTTCATTGTTCAACATAGACATTAAAACATTTGCGTTAGTTTATCTGTCATCTTGAGTGCCCAATCTGGAGGCATATGACCTCTGTTAAAATAGAGATAATTATCAAATCCCCATTTCATAAGTTTTGAGATAGGAGAATACATTGCAATATCTCTATTGCCACCATACAGTGTATTTGAATCGATAAGTGTTGCTTCATGTCCGCCCATATTCATAATACAAAATACTTCCAAATCATGTGGAGGTATCTCTATCTCTTCTCCTAACTCTTTGAGTAGTGATGCCGCAGCGATGGCACCTTGTATGATGGCGATATGTCCTAATTTTGGTTGTGCTAAAGCCGTAATATCACCTGCCGCAAAAATATTGTCAAAATCTAAATGACGCATAGTTGTATCCGTAGGAATAAAGCCTTTTTCATCACCAAGTTGAGAATTTTTGATAACTTGTGGTGCAATATAAGGTGGAATTATGATTGCCAAATCACATGGCATTTGTGTCCCGTCTTCAAAAGCTATAAAATCTTTTCCTATCTCTTTTAAAAGTTTATTGTTATGTAAATTCATCTGTTTTTTTGTCATAAATTCACCTATGACTTCATGAGGTTTATCACCTACGTCCTCAAAAAAGATTTCTGCAGGAGTAAATACATCTATTTGATACTTGTTTATAACTTCAAGATTTTTATCTTTGGAGAGATAATAATCTAGCATGAACATAACTTCTCCTATAGGACCTTCACAAGGTGCAGAAAGTTTTGGAGCTTGAACCCTTGTTCCCCAATAACTTTTTGCAGCACCTGTTACAATATGACCACCTTCAAAGTTTTTTACTTTTTCCCAGAGTTTTTGAGCTTGAAGATCATCACACACAGAATAACCATATTCTTTATAACCTTTTATAGCATCATAATCTTTTACAGCACCTAGTGTAATAAACAGATAATCATATATAACATGTTTACCATTTTTTAAAATAATCTTATTTGTTTTTGCTTCGATACGTTCAACGTCACTTTGTATAAAAGTTGCACCACGATTTTCTAAAGTATGTTCTAACTCTATCAACGAGTGTGATAGAGGTGCTCCTTCAAAGGCTACTTCGGGAAGTTCTGGTTTTAAAAGCGCGTGACTTCTCCTGTCTACCACGGTGATTTCTATTTTTTTACCTATAAGATGTCGTATTTTATAAAAGATATGCAAACCGGAAAATCCTGCGCCTAAAATCACCACTTTTTTCATAACTATGCTCCCTTTTATTTTAAACTGTTATTTTTCATCTTTATCGTGTTGTAGTGTAGAACCGCCTACAAGCAATGCAATACCATCAAAGAAAAGACTTATTCCTACAAAGAAACCTACTAGCCACAATGATGAAAACGGCCAACTGATGATAAAGATAATTGCCAATATCAAAGATGTTGTTGCATTAAAAAGCCATATCCATTTATGTTTTTTTCCCTCTGCGGAAAATGCCAAGCCAAACCCTGCAAAAGCATCCATAAAGAAATAAAAACTAAACAATAATCCTAATGTTGCTACTCCTTGCATTGGGTAAAATATCATATAGATTGAAACGATGATAAGGATAAAACTTTTCAACCAACCAGCCCAATCTTTACGATTTCCTGCCCAAGTAAACCAGGCTGAACTAAGACCTGCAAATAGCATCAAATAAGAGACAAATGCCAAAACACTAAATGTCATAAACGTTGGGAATATGATACCTAAAGTTCCCAAGATCACAAAAGTGATACCGCCTATCTTGGCGTATTTTTTAAATTTATCTATCATCATTCTGTTTAGATCCATTCCTAATGTTGTGTAATTCCACATTTTTTATCCTTTTTTTTCTAGAAGTATAACGTAAAGAAGTCATCTCCTTCTGTCAGTTGGCTAACAGTTATGTTAGCAGATCAGTTGCTTCGTTTATATCTATAAAATTTTACTGCCGCTATTATAAAAACAATCATCAAGATGAGATGTTCAACATGACTAATATCACCCAAGACTTTTTGAAAACTATGACTTAAAAGATATCCTATACAAAGTCCCGTTAAACAAGCAAGTGAAGTACCGACAAAATCAAATCCTGTAAATCTTATATGTTTATAGTGATGCATCCCTAATACTAAAGGAAAGGCGACTGCCCCACCGTAGATAAAGCGTGAACTGATAGCTAACCAATCTGCTTTTGCGTGTACTTCTTTAGTCAATGTTTCAACTTTAGCTTTTACTCTGGGAAATTTTGATAAAAATTTATATGCATAATTTTTACCTATAAAAAACCACATTTGATCTCCTGTCATAGCACCTAAAATAGAAACAACGATGGTTTTTTCACAAGGAAGAATCCCCATATGACACAATACCCCTGAGAGGATGATAACCGTCGTACCTTCTACTATCATACCAAAAAAAACTATCCATAATCCATACTCTGATAGCAGTGTCATAAGATGTTCCATCATATTCCTTGTTAACTTTTAAACTTGCTTTCTATCTTAAAATTCTTCACATTGTTGATGTATGACATCTTTACCACATCGTTCTTCTAGTATTTCAAGACGCTCCATTTTTGCATGATGTTTCATGTTTAGTAGTACAAATCTATAAGCAATATAAATTAATACAGGCCATGCACAATACCATATTATAGCATCAAAATATTCCATTTTTAACTCCTATTAATAGTGATGTGGATCATTTTTAACTTCATCCACACTGATTTTATCGCGGTTCATAGCGCGCCATACTAGTATAACATATCCTAATACAAAAGGAATAATCAGTGATACATAAGACATAGCTACCAGTGTATACTGACTGCTTGAACTATTTTGGATAGTGAGAGAACTTTGTATATCTGCAAGCGATGGATAAAAAGCTGTATGATTATATCCAAGTATCAAAAATAAAGAAGTTACTACTAGTACGATACCAAGACCTGCCGACCAAATACCTTTATCGCTCTTTGAAAAAATTCCTATACCTAGTCCCCAGAGTAAGAGAAATACTCCTATCAAAAACGTACCTGCTACTATAGGGAGTGCCATGAAGTTATGTAAATATTTCATCGATTCTAATGAAACTACAAAACTTTTTGGATCATAACTATACCCTTGCATACTTAGGATGCTGCCAGCTATATAGAGAAAGAGAAGGAGAAAAATCCATATCTCATACTTCAGTACAATACGTGCTCGTCTGAGAATCTCAGTATCATCAATTGCATTTATAAAATAAAGAGCTGCACAGAGACGAGCGAGGAAGAGTAGCATAAATCCAAAAGCAACATTAAAAAAACTAAGTACCGCTTCAAGTCCATAGCTAGATAACGTCCAATGAGAAAGATGCATATCATTTACAATAAAATTTCCACCGGTAAAAAGTGTCCCAAGCGCTGTACCAATGAGTACAATACCCAAACTACCATTTATAAATAAAAAAACTTCATATGTCTTCTCTCCAAAAAAATTATTTGGTTTCTTACGGTATTCATAGGCAACTGCTTGGATAATAAAACAAAAGAGGATGACCATCCAAACATAGTATGCTCCTCCAAAGCTAGTTGCATAAAAAAGTGGGAATGCTGCGAATAGTGCACCACCGAACATCACAAGTGTTGTAAATGTTAATTCCCATTTTCTCCCAAGTGTATTGATAATAACATCTCGTTGATTTTCTGTTTTTCCTAAAGACCATAAGAGTGTTTGTCCTCCTTGCACAAAAGTCATAAAAACGAAAAGTGCAGCGAGTAAACTGACCAAAAACCACCAATATTGTTGTAATTGAAAATACGAAAGTGTATCAAACATTACCATCCTCCTTTGGACCCATCTTAATCTGAGTCATCATGATTTTGACTTCTGCGATGAGAAGTCCAGTAAAGAGTATTGCAAACATCCAAAATGTAATCATCACAGAACTCGAAGCGATATTTGAAGTTGCCATCCCTACAGGTAGCATATCTTGTATAGCCCATGGTTGTCTACCCACTTCTGCTGTTATCCAACCAGCTTCTTGTGCAACATAGCCCATAGGAAGACTCAAAACTCCTGCCCAAAGGATCCATCGTTTGTTATGAAGTTCGTTTGTCATGGTCATATATAAAATAATCATGAAGAGTAAAATAAACCATGTTCCAAATCCAACCATAGTATGAAAAGCATAAAATGTTATCGGAACACTTGGTATAATCTGCTTTGGAGATTTGAGATACCCATATCCCATATATCTAGTATTGGCTTCAAAGATGGATCTTTCAAAGTGAGCTTTTTTGACATCTCCTGATTTTTTTGCATCTTTATATGCTCTGAGTGCATTGAGTGCACGTTTTCCCTCTTGTATCTTCTTTTGTGTACTGATAATATGATGTTTTTCATCACCATAAACCAACTGTCTGATACCTGGAACATAGGCATCGATATTATGATAACTAAGTAAAGAAAGACCTCCCGGTATGGCAATCTTAAATAAAAATGGATCTTTTGTATCTTCTAGGGTTTTAGCAGAGTTCAAGATACCAAAGGTAACTATTTCAGCTCCAGATTTTCCATCATATAATCCTTCCATAGCGGCTAGTTTCATAGGTTGATTTTTTGCGACTTGCCTTGCTGAGTCATCTCCTGTTGTGAGATTAAACAATGAAACAATCAAACCAAAACTTGCAGCAACCATGATAGACCGTTTGGCAAACTGAATATCGCGTTTTTTTAACAAATACCAGCTACTAATGGCGATTATAAATAATGATGCTAGTACATAACCACTGCTAATAGTGTGTAAAAATTTACTATAAGCATTAGGATTAAAAACAATTGCCCAAAAATCTGTCATCTCATTTCTTGCTGTGTCAGGGTTAAAATGCATTCCTACAGGGTGTTGCATCCATCCGTTTGCAATCAAAATCCATAATGCAGAAAGGTTTGAACCAATCGCCACAAGCCAAGTAGAGAGTAGATGTGCTTTTTTACTCACTTTATCCCAGCCAAAAAACATGACTGCAAAAAAAGTTGATTCCATAAAAAATGCCATTAATCCTTCTATCGCAAGTGGAGCACCGAAAATATCACCTACAATCCATGAATAGTTTGACCAATTTGTGCCAAACTCAAACTCCATGATGATCCCCGTTGCTAAACCAATAGCAAAATTAATTGCTAGTAAACCCATCCAAAATTTTGTTGTTTGTTTCCACCAGTCATTGCTTGTCTTCACATAAATGCTTTCCATAATAGCAACGATAAAAGTTAATCCCAGTGTTAGTGGGACAAAAATCCAGTGATAGAGTGCAGTTAAAGCAAATTGTGCTCTAGACCAATCTATCAATGAAGGGTCAATGTGTTCCATTTATATCTCCTTGTTTAGTAAGTTGTTGTAATACGTAATTCCCACGTTGCGCATCAGTATTAAATTTTTCCTCTAATATGTTAGGAAAAAAATATTTGATAAGTGCAAATAAAATGAGTAACTTGATGATGATAAGTATCCAAAGACGTTTTCCTAATTTCATATTGGTAAAACCATCTATATAAAAGTAAAGTATCTTTTTAATCATACAAGTAACCTCAAAATATTTTAACGCATTATATCACCTCTCCAGGCATATAAAGTGTTTACTAGCTAACACTCTGTATCTATAATAGTGCAAATATATTTTGCATAATTTTACCGATATGTTATCTAGGTAACAGTCAAAAACTTAAAATAGTTATACAATACGGCTGAAATTCTATTAAAGGTCTGTTAATGATTTATCTTTTTTCATTATTCATGGCATGTTAGAATTCTGAATAACATATAGTTAAGGAGAAGATCATGAAAAAAAGTTTTGCAATATCTGCAATCGTTGCTACAATACTATTTAGTGTAACACTACAGGCAAAATCAAGTAATATGGCTATGGCTCAACAGCTTAAACAGCATGCTGGAAAAGCATATATTTCTAAGGAAATTCAATCACAAAAAAATGCTTTTAAAAAAGCGCCTAAAGAGATTGTCAATGGATTAAATGATACGTTAAAAGCGCTTCAAGCATTACAAAAAAATGATATCAAAACTGCTAAAACAAGTTTAACAAATGCCACTAAAGCATTTGATAGTGCATTAAAAACAGATCCAAAACTCAAACTAGTGCCTTTAGCACAGGAAGTCAGGGTTAATGCTATTGAAAGTTCTAACAAAGAAATAAGTGGAGCGATAAAACTTGCACAAACAGCTTTAAAAGAACATCATTTACAAGAAGCAAGAGAAATTTTAATCCCTCTGACAGATGAAATAGATACAGCGACTCAATATATTCCGATGGATCTTTATCCCTTTGCTACTAAAAAAGCTTTAGAGCGTTTAAACAAAGGTGATAAAGAGGGTGCATTGATAGCATTGACACAAGGGCTTGATATGATGGTTTCTGATGAGGTTGTGATACCTATTCCTCTTTTATCAGCTGAAGATTTAGTAGTAGCAGCATCACAGTTAGATAAAACAAAAAAGAAAGAGGCTGTAAAATTACTTGAAGATGCTAAAGCTGAACTTAAAAAAGCGATACTTTTAGGTTATTCTAATCGGGATTCAGCTCAATATAAAGCACTTTCAAAGCAGATTGAGACAATTCAAAAAGAGATTAAAGGGAAAAATGAAGTTGAAAAGCTTTATAGTGAACTCAAAAATTCTTTTAAATCATTGATTCATAAAAATAGAACCCAAAGTTACAAAAATTCAGTACCGAAAAAAGAAGCACAAGCTCTTAAAAATCCATCTGGTGTTAAAGGCGAGTCTGCTGCTAAAGCGAAAGTAGAAGAGACGCATTCTAAAGATATATTTGAAGCAAAAGAAAAAGTGCAGGCATTTAAAAAAGAAGCAGTACAGGATGAAAAAAAGTAATTATATGTAAGGCACTATGAGGTATCAGCTGATACCTTTATAGTGCCTTCAAAAAAAGGAAATGTTTTGAAAAGTGCAGAAAATACAAATACAAAAGCATTTGGTATTTGGAGTGCCGTATTTTTAGGTATCGGTTCGATGGTGGGTGCAGGGATATTTGTTTTGCTAGGAGAAGCTGGAGCTATTGCTGGTAATTTGGTTTGGATATCCTTTTTGTTAGGCGGTATCATCGCTTTGCTGAGTGGTTACTCTTTTGCTAAATTAGCCTCTGTCTATCCTAGTCGGGGAGGGCTGGTTGAGTATCTTGTTCAGTGTTATGAAGAAGGTATTTTTTCCGGTTCTATGTCTGTTTTATTTTATCTCTCAGCGATGGTTGCTATTGCGATGGTTGCCAAGGCATTTGGTACTTATGGATCTATGATGGTAGGTCACTATACGCCACTTATGGCAAATATTTGGAGTATAGGTGTTTTACTTTTCTTTGCAATCGTCAATTTATCAGGAAGTGCATTGATAGCCAGAAGTGAAAATGTGATTGTGATCATAAAGCTCTCTATCATCATACTTTTTACCATCGCTGTTTCATTTTATATTCAACCACAACTGTTGTCTTTTAAAGATGCACCACCTGTTATCAACATCTTCTCTTCTGTTGGATTGACATTTTTTGCCTATGAAGGTTTTCGTGTTATCACCAATACTGCTGAAGATATGCCTGATCCATCCAAAACTATGATGCGTGCTATGTTTATAGCTATTATCGCGGTTATTGTTCTTTATATCGCCGTTACATTTGCAGTCTTTGGAAATCTTACACTTGATGAAATCATCAAAGCACAAGATTATGCTCTGGCTGAAGCTGCTAAACCCGTCTTTGGACAAATCGGATTTACAGTTATGGCAGTTGCAGCTTTAATCTCTACTGCATCTTCGATCAATGCCAATCTCTATGCCGTGACCAATGTTACCTATGATATGGCAAAAAATGGTGAACTTCCTGAAGTCTATAAACGAAATGTTTGGCAGAGTAGTGAAGGTTTGATTGTCAGTACCGTGATACTAATAGCCTTTGTACTCTTTTTTAAACTTGATGAAATCGCCTCTATCGGTGCTATTTCTATTCTTTTTATACACGCACTAGTGCATATTGGACATCTTTTCAAAATCAAAAAAACAGGTGCTTCTAAGGCATTGATTATATTGGCTATTATTGCTATTGCTATTACAATTATATTAGCATTTAATTATACATCTAAACATATTCCTGATGTGGGTTATGCCATTGCTATCGGTTTTGTACTGGCCTTTTTGATAGAGATTATTTTACGATTAGTGACAAAACGTGTGGTTACGAAACAAAGTGATGTAGATATCATCACCAAATTAGAGAGTATTGAAAAAGAAGTGATTGATAAAATTAAAAAATAAAATTTTATAGGGAATTATAATGTTACCAAATAAAGACCCCTCTGCTAATCTTGTCCTCCCTCAATTACCACCGGAACTTGAAGGACTTGGTTCTATAGCCCTTAACCTTTGGTGGACATGGAATCCTCGGGGTAAAAATCTGTTTAAATCACTCAACGCCTATCTCTGGAAGGAGAGTGGACATAATCCTATAGCGATGCTTAAAAAGATGGATAGTAAAACACTTGAAGCACTCACTCAAAATGAGACATTTATGCGTGAATATCGTTATGTATATGCTCTTTTTGAAGGATATATAAAAGACAGTAATATATATGCTTTTGAAGAGCCGCTTCCGATTGCCTATTTTTGTGCAGAGTTTGGATTGCATCACTCTGTGCCAATCTATTCTGGCGGATTAGGGTTTTTAGCCGGTGATATTCTCAAAGAGTCTAGTGATATGGGTTTACCGATGGTTGGTATAGGTTTTATGTATCCTCAGGGCTACATCAGACAAATTATCGGAAGTGATGGTTGGCAAAACGGTACCAATGAGACGATAGACAAAGATACAGCACCTATTGAACGGGTATTGGATGAGAAAGGAGAACACTTTATCATTCATATACCTTTTATTGATCCTCCTGTTTATGCAGCTATTTGGAAAATCAATGTCGGTCGTGTCACTTTGTATCTGCTTGATACGGATATAGAACAAAATGATCCGTGGGATAGAGAGATATCATCACGGCTTTATACCCCTGATATGAATCAGCGGTTGAGACAACAAATCGTTTTGGGTATTGGTGGTTATCGTGTACTTGAGGAACTGGATATCAAATATTCGATTTTGCATCTCAATGAAGGGCATCCTGCCTTTGCACTTTTTGAGAGAGTGCGTAGTTTTATCGAAGTGGAAAAGTTGAGTTTGGATGAAGCTATCAAAAGAGTACAAAAGACATCTGTATTTACAACACATACACCTCTTCAAGCAGCTACTGATGTTTATGGATTTGATATAATGGGTAGTTATTTTGGTGATTATTGGGAACGTTTAGGAATGGATAAAGAACAATTTATGCACTTTGGTATCAATCCCGATGACCCGGCAGCTGGTTTTAATATGACTGTTTTTGGCATGAAGATGTGCAGTCATCGAAACAGTGTAAGCAAAAAGCATGGTGAGGTTACGAGGCGTATTTGGAAAAATATTTTTCCAAATACGCCTGAAGATCAGATACCTATCGATTATGTTACCAATGGCGTACATCTACCAACTTGGATGGGAGATGAGCTTTTTGATGAGGTAGATAAAGTTTTAACACCATCGTGGACAAATATTCAAGATGACCCAGATCTTTGGCATAAGCTTACCGACTTGAGTGATCAAAAAATATGGGATTTACACTATACTTACAAAGTACGTTTGGTGAACTTTATCAGAGAAAGAGTTCGTCAAAAATGGGCAAATGAGGGGATAGATCCACTGGTTGCGATGGCAGAGGGAGTGATGCTTGATCCCGATGTATTGACTATCGGTTTTGCTCGACGTATGACCAGTTATAAACGACCAGATTTGATTTTACATGATCTTGATCGTTTGGAAAAGATTATAAAGCATGCCACTATGCCGGTGCAAATTATTTTTGCAGGAAAAGCACATCCCTCAGACAATCCAGGTAAAAAGATTATACAGCATATTTTTAAAACTGCACAGGATCCCAGATTTCAGGGACGTATCGCTTTTATCGAAGATTATGGTGAAGAAGTTGCCAAATATCTGGTACGTGGTGTAGATGTTTGGCTAAACAATCCGCTTATTCCAATGGAAGCGAGTGGTACAAGTGGCATGAAAGCATCTGTTAACGGTACATTACATCTTTCAGGACTTGATGGTTGGTGGCCGGAGGGATATAATGGGAAAAATGGCTGGGCTTTTGGTTGCGAACCCTCCGATGATGCAAAAGATGCCGTAGCATTATATGAAACTATAGAGCAAAAAATCGTTCCAGTATATTATGATACACAAAATAGTACATTGCCACAAAGATGGATTACTATGATGCGTGAAGCGATGATGAGTATCGCTCCACGTTTCAGTGCAAGACGGATGATGAAAGAGTATTTGGAAAAATTTTATATTCCCATTTCTAAGACATTGCAAGATGAAGAAAATCAAACTAAACAAGGAGAAAATCATGCGTAAAAAAAGAGTTGCTATCAACGGGCTTGGACGAATAGGAAATCAAGTATTAAGACACTATATACACAACCTTCCCCAAAATTGTGAAATCGTTGCTGCTAACGTTTCCAATGTAGAAGATGCAGCATATTTACTCAAGTATGATTCCGTACACGGTCATGCAGATTTTGAGATCAGAACTGCTGAGAAAAAACTAATCATAGATAATCGGGAGATTACGATTGTAAGTTCTCATAATCCATTGGAGTTACCATGGAAAGAGTTGGAAATAGATATCGTTTTAGAGTGTACAGGACATTTTACAGAGGGAAGTGGCGCAGCTGAGCATATTACCGCTGGTGCAAAGAAAGTAATCATCTCAGCACCGGGGAAAAATATAGATAAGACTATTGTTTTGGGAGTTAACCAAAGTGAATATGACAATAAAACAGACCATATCATCTCAAATGCGTCATGTACAACCAATTCACTAGCACCGACTATGAAAGTACTTGAAGACAATTTTGGTGTAGAAAATGCGATGATTACAACAACCCATGCTTATACTTCTTCTCAAACAACAGTTGATAAACGGGCAAAAAAACGAAGACGTGGACGTGCGGCAGCTGTTAATATTATCCCCACCACTACGGGCGCAGCTTTGGCTACTGTTGAAGTTATTCCTGCCTTAAAAGGTAAAATGGAAGCTATGGCATTGCGTGTTCCTGTACCTGATGGTGCAATCACTGAAGTAGTAGCACTGCTTCATAAAAATGTGACTGTGGAAACTATCAATCAAGTATTTGAAGATGCGTCAAATAGTACTTTAAAAGGTATCTTGGCGTTTAGCACAGATGAAATCGTCTCTTCTGATATCATAGGCAATCGCCATTCGTGTATCATTGATGGGTTATCGACATCTGTTGTTGGAAATCGCATGGTTAAAATATTAGCATGGTATGATAATGAATACGGTTATTCACAACGTTTATTGGAACTTGCTGATTTTATCGCCGGAAAAATGGATTAAAAAGGAAAAATATGCACAAAAAGACAGATAAACACAAAGTAAAAAAGTTTAGAACGGTAAAATTTATCAAAGTAACACTCATCTACTTTGTACTTTTTTTGGCTCTGTTAGGGATGGTAGATTATTATGCCATGATGATGTATAACTTTATTGCTATATTTATTTTATCATTGGGTGCTGCTCTTATTGCTGGTTATGTTCATATAAAAAGAGGTAAACATGATCATGTCGATGATATCGCTGAAGAATTACTATAATGGCAACATTGATTTTACTACGACACGGACAAAGTATTTATAACCAACAAAATCTTTTCACAGGTTGGACGGATGTTGATCTGAGTCAAACAGGAGAGGAAGAAGCGCTAAATGCTGGAAAGATTTTGAAAGACCTTTCACTTTTTCCTGATATCTGTTTTACTTCATGGTTAAAACGCTCAATACATACAGCACAACTTGTTCTCAAAACCTTGTCTTGGGAACATATAGATTGTATAAAAAGTTGGAAACTCAATGAACGCCATTATGGTGCGTGGCAACAACATGATAAAAATAAGATTGAAAAAGAGGTAGGCAAAGCGCATTTCCTTGCAGTCAGGCGCGGGTATGATACACCACCTCCTCCTTTACAAGATTCAGATCCAAGATGTGTAGAAAATGATCCTAAATACCAACATATAAATCCACATCTATTACCAAGGTCAGAATCACTGAAAGATACAAAAAAACGAACGATAGCGTATTATCATGATAGTATTTTACCAAAACTTACAGCTGATAAGATTGTTCTTGTCAGTGCGCACGGAAATTCACTAAGAGCACTTGTTATGGAGATAGAATCTTTAAGCAAAGAAGAGATCGTATCTGTCGAAATTCCGACAGGAGAGCCTATGATTTATCGCTATGATGAAAAGCATAGATCGTATCATAAAATGTAATTTAATAAGTTCTATTAAAAAATTTGGCACTACCGATAATAGCAATTTTTGTTACTAAAAAAAGAGTATAATATGCCACAAAAGGTGGGGAAAAGGTACTTCCTTGTTCCTCTCATGATTTGCTTATACTTTTAGGAGTTAAAAGATGGGAATTTATACAGAAAAACTAGAAGATATCAAAAAACTGATTGGAAATCTTCATACACAAGTACCAGAGCAGATTGGTGCTTTTCAAAACTTTATGGAAGCAGTTGAAAAGCCTAGTGCCTTAGATCAAAAAGAAAAAGAACTTATCAATATTGCACTTTCTATTGCGGCACAATGTGAATGGTGTATTGCTTTGCATGTTAAAGGAGCACTTGCTCAAAAAGCTACAAAAGAAGAGATCCTTGATGCCGCGATGCAGGCTGTCTTGATGCATGGGGGCCCTGCGCTTATGTACATGACACCTGTTGAAAAAGCGTTGGAAGAGTTCATCGATGGATAAGTTACTTCTTGAAGAACTTTATTACTTTATGGTGTTAGGTAGGACGTTTGAGTATGCAGCTAAAGAACATTATATGCAGGGGGATATCTCTGGATTTTTGCATTTGGATTTAGGGCAGGAAGCCTTAAGCGTTGCCTCTATGAAAGCTTTTGAAAAAGGGGATGTTTTTACAACCTATAGAGAACATGTACTAGCTATCGCGCGGGGGATAGAGCCTAAAAAAATTATGGCAGAACTTTTTGGTAAAGAGACGGGAGTGAGTAAAGGGCGTGGTGGTTCTATGCACCTTTTTGATCCGTCTTGTTTTTTCTATGGTGGTGATGCTATTGTAGGAGGGCAGTTGCCAAATGCTGTTGGATGTGCTTATGCTCGGCAGTATCAGGGGCAAGAACATGGAGTTATGGTCATCTTTGGTGATGGCGCAAGTAATGGTGGTGCATTTTTTGAATCATTAAATATCGCTGCTGCACAAAAATTACCATTGGTTTTTTTATGCGAAAACAATCGTTATGCTATTGGAACACGTATTGATCGTGTTTGTGTTTTTGAAAAACAGATACATAAAGCACAAGCGTATATGCCGACGATTGAAGTAGATGGGATGGATGCAATAGCAGTTTATAAAGCAGTACAAAAGGCGCAACAACATGTGAGTGAGGGGCATGGACCTATCTTTGTAGAAGCGATGACGTGTCGTTTTGAAGGGCATTCGATGAGCGATTCTAATATGTATCGCAGTACTCAGGAAATGGCTATTTGTAAGGCACAAGATCCCATCACAAAACTAAAAGTAAAAATAGATTCTGATGTGGCAAAAGATCTTGAAGATAAAGCCCAGAAAGTGATTGATGAAGCTATTATCTTTGCACAAAATTCACCCGAACCTGACATCGCAGATCTCAAAAAATTTACTTTTACTGAGGAGATGAATCATGTTATATCGTGAAGCCCTAAATCTCGCACTAGATGAGACAATGAAAGAAAATGACAACATTGTTGTTTTAGGAGAAGATGTAGGACTCTATGGTGGTGCTTTTCGTGTTACCGAAGGGCTCTATGCTAAATATGGTGAAAAACGTCTTATAGATACTCCGATTGCAGAACTTAGTATAGTAGGAAATGCCGTTGGTATGGCGATAGGAGGATTACGTCCTGTTGCGGAAATCATGACAGCCAACTTTTCTCTGCTTGCTTTTGACCAAATCATCAATCATATGGCAAAATTACACTTTATGAGTGTGGGTAAAATCACATTACCGATGGTAGTGCGTTTTCCTCAAGGTGTGAGTCGGCAACTTGCAGCCCAGCACTCTGAAAGTTATGAACAGATGCTCTCAGCAGTACCGGGTCTTGTTGTATTAACCGCCTCAAATCCAAACTATGCTTACCATGGATTTAAAAAAGCTATCATGATGGATGATCCGGTGATTTTTATTGAGCATGAATTACTTTATAATAAAAAGGATGATGTAGATTTAGAAAATCCTATTGATCCCTTTAAATCACAAATCCTAAAAAAAGGAAAAGATGTTACTATCGTGACGTATCTGAAAATGTGTGATGATGTTTTAGCGGCTTTACCGCAAATCGAAAAAGCACTTAGTTGTTCCTGTGAAGTGATTGATCTTTGTGCTTTAAGTCCTGTTGATTATGCTACGCTTAGAGTTTCTTTAGAAAAGACATCGCGGCTTATTATGGTAGAAGAAAATCATAAAAGTGGTGGATTTGGTGCACAGATAGTGAGTTGGGCGGCAGAAGAGATGTTTTATGCGCTTGATGCACCACCTCTTCGTATCTCCGGCGAAGATGTGTCTATCCCTTATAACCGTACGTTAGAGCTAGCTGCTATTCCGACAGTTGATTCTATCGCAAAAGAGATTATCGCATGGGGGCAAAAAAATGGCTTATGAGATTGTTATGCCCCAACTTTCTGATTCTATGGATGAGGGAAAACTCATCAGTTGGAAAGTTAAAGAAGGTGATTATGTGCATAAGGGGGATGTGATCGCTGAAGTCGAATCAGATAAAGCGATTATGGAAGTACAGAGCTTTAAATCGGGTGTCGTAAAACGTATTCACCTCAAAGAGGGAGAAGTTGTACCTGTAGGAGATATCATCGTAACGATTGATACGCAGGAAAGTGCAACTGATGTAGGAACAAAACCTGTACAGATAACACCAACACTTAAAACAGTTCCTGCCTCACAATCAAATACTAAGGTACAAAAGAAGAAGGCAATACCCAAAATACTATCAAAACAAGAAACAAAACACACGCCAAACACACGCTCTTTTTTAGATGATATTTTAGGTTTACATGAAGATGAAAGTATCGTTGTACCACCAAAAGTGAAAGGTGACGCTTCACCTAAAGCAAAAGCCCTTGCGGCAAAATACAAGCTTGATATCGAAGTATTACAAAAAGAGCATAAACTTCCTCTTCCTGCACACAAAGAAGATGTTCTTCGCTATTTTAAAACGCATCATTTTACGCCCAAAGCACTGGCTTTATTAGATCTCTACCATCTTGATGCCTCTCTTTTTACAGAAGATAAAAAACATGATAGTGCTACTATTTTATCATACATTCAGACACATGATATAGTATTGCCGCAGAAGATAGATGTCTTCCAGTCGGCGCTCATCTCAGCGGTAGAAGAGTCCGCGAAAAAGCCGGTATTTCATATTTACGATGCTATCGATACTTCATTACTTCAAAGGCACAAAGAATATACGATGACAGTATGGCTTATAAAACTGTTTGCCAAGGCGATGATGCAGCACGAACACTTTCGAGCTACACTTAAAAATGATACTATTTTGACCTCTCCTAATGCATCACTGAGTCTTGCTATCATGCGGGGTGAGTATCTTTATATGCCAGTTTTTAAAGATGCCAATCTCCTCAGCCTAGATGCATTATCTGATCAATTAAAAAGCTATGAACAAAAAGCAGAGACTAAAAATATGCGTTCTTCAGATATGCAAGGTGGCACTTTTGGCATTTCAAACCTTGGTATGTTGGGCATAGCACGTTTTGATGCTATGATAAATAAAAATGAAAGTGGTATTGCTGCCATTGGAGCGATGAAAAACGATAAAATTACTATCACGCTTACACTTGATCATCGTCTCATCAATGGTTATGAAGGTGCACAATTTATGCAAACGCTCAAAGCTTTGTCCCTAGATGCACAATTTTTCAAGGATGTATAAATGTATGATATACTTTATATTGGCGGTGGATTAAACTATGCCGGTGCGATTATCGCTGCTAAGAAAGGATTGAAAGTAGGATTGATTGAAATGTCACTCTTGCAACTTGGAGGCACGTGTTTACACAAAGGTTGTATTCCATCTAAAATGTTTTTACACTACGCCCAAACAGTTTGGCAAAGCAAGGAGGACGTGTTTAATACTGAGTTGATACTTGATATGAAAACACTACTTAATAAGAAAAAAAACCTTCTTAGCGCAGCTACCAAAGCCATCACTATGCAATGTAAACAACTAGAGCTTATAGAAGGAAAGGCGATACTGATCGCGCCCCATAAAGTAGAGGTAAATGAAACTATTTATGAAGCCAAACATATAGTCATAGGTACGGGGTCAAGTCCTTTTATCCCTGAGGGGATTGTATACGATGGAGTGTATATTATCACCAGTGATGAAGTTTTGATGTTGACTGTACTTCCTAAGAAAATTGCCATTTATGGAGATGGTGCTATTGGATTGGAAATGGCAAGTTTTTTTGCTGCTGCAGGTGTGGACGTGACACTTGTATCAAGGAAAGAGATACTTTTAAAAAATGCCCATCCCCTGATCCAGACTACGATGGTAAAACAGATCGAAAAAATGGGTATTAGACATCTGATAAATCATCCTATCGCAAAAGCAAAACATACCTCACGTGGTGTACATATCAGCTTTGAAAATAGTAAAAGTATCTATACTGATCTTTTACTGGTTGCCACAGGTAGAAGACCTAATACAAATCTCATAGATACACAAGAGATAATCGTAAAACATGGGATTGATACGGATGAACATTTTGAAACGACATTGGCAAAGCATTATGCTATTGGTGATTGTAATGGTAAACTTCAATTAGCCCATGCGGCAAGAGCACAGACGCTTAATGTTACCAAGCAGATCCTTGGAGAAAACCCTTCACTGATCAATCTCGATCATGTGGTAAAGTTTATCCATACGCTACCGATGAGTTATGCTACTGTGGGTGAAAATAAAATGATGTTAGAAAAAAATGGATGCACTTTTAAAGAAAGTGTTGTACCACTTAACTATTTTACAGCATCCTCTTTTCATCATGCCAGTGATGGTGTAATCATAGTTTATGGGGATGAAAAAGGTTTTATACTTGGTGCAGAAATACTTGCACCAGATGCAGAAGAGTTGATTGCTCCGGTCGCCATGGCTTTAGCCGGTGAGATGGATATCTCTTTAGCACAAAAAACGATTATGGCACATCCTACTTTTTCAGAAGCATTACAACAGGCTTATTTCCATTTATGATATTGCATCATTTGGGTGTTTTACCCTATGAAAAAGCCCGTGAAAAAATGATGCATATTCATGCACAAGCTCTAATTGATGGGCAAAATCATCTTATGATGACAGAACATCCAAATGTTTTTACGATTGGAAAAGATGCGTGGCAAAAAAGTTGGTCAGTGGATACGTTAAAAAGTGACCGTGGTGGATCGATTACCTGTCATAGTCCAGGACAAAATATTTACTATTTTTGTTTTCAAACGCCACAGCCTGCACGGTTTTTTTCCCATGTTATAGAAGTATATAAACGTTTTTTAGAACACTATCATAAGGATTTTTTTTATGATAAGAAAAATCCTGGATTTTATATTCAAAACCGTAAAATCATTTCACTAGGCTTTCGATACAAAGATGCTGTATCACTTCATGGTGTTGCTGTGAATGTAGATGTTGATTTAGCATTTCATGCACAAGTAAATCCTTGCAATTTAGAAGATATTATTCCAACTTCACTATCCTTTGAGGGTATCAATGTTTCACAAGAAGAAGTTGATAAATTGGTACTGCACCATATCTTAGAGTGTTTTGATGAATCCTTATAAACCCAGAGTTAAAGCACCCAATCCAAAGGATATGGTACATAT
>JALULO010000209.1 GCA_027056215.1 Campylobacterales bacterium
CTTACAGAAGCTCTAAGAGGCGAGGGTGCACATATCGTTGATGAAAATGGGAAAAGATTTCTTTTTGAATATGACAAAAGAGGTGAACTTAGTCCTAGAAGCCGTGTAAGTCGTGCTATCTTTGATTGGAAAAAGAAGACTGGTTTAGATGTTTATTTAAACTTTAGTATGTTTGATGAGACATTTTTCCGACACCGTTTTCCCACCATATATTTTAATCTTCGCGATCTTGGATTTAATTTGCCAGAAGATGAAGTACCGATTTCACCCGCTTTTCACTATGCAATGGGTGGGATTGAAACTGATATCAATGGTAAAGTTCCTGGTATTGAAAATCTTTATGCTATTGGTGAAGTTGCATCAACGCGAGTACATGGCGCAAATAGACTTGCAAGTAACTCTCTTCTTGAAGGATTGGTCTTTTCGCGAAGAGCTGTTAAAGAGATTTTAAGAAGAGATGTTGATTTTACGGTAAGAGTGTTTCCCAAAGAAGAGGAGGTTTTGAAAAAACCGATTGATACAGTCTTAAAAAACCAATTAAGACATCTCATGTGGGAAGCGGCAGGTATTATTCGTGAAAGGGATAAACTTCAAGAAGCATTAGAAGAAATAGAAAAGATGCTTAAAAAAGATATTGGTAAATTATTGCGCTTACGCTTAAATACCTCAAGAAATATCGTTAAAAGTGCGATATACAGAGAAGAGTCTTTAGGGGCACACTATATAATACAAAAAGGAAACACATGAGGATTATACTAATGTTAATGTATATGTCAATTTTAAGTTTTGCAAATGAGGCAGAACAAGCGATTGATGTCATACACCATGTTTATACGGATACGTGGGTAGGGATTGCATCGCTGTTTATCTTTGTTATCGGTTATTTCTTTATCGCGGCAGAAGAAACGTATCACATCAATAAAGCAAAACCTGCACTTTTTATCGGTACATTTATGTTTATGTTGATAGGTTTTTATTTCGCTATCAATGGAATTGATACAGCACCCCTGCATATAGAGGTAAAACATCTTATTTTAGAAATTGCGGAAATCTTTTTCTTCCTTTTTGTGGCTATGACATTTATCGAAACTCTTATTGATCGTGGTGTTTTTGAAAGATTGAAATATAATCTTGTTTCAAAAGGTTATAGTTATAAAAAGCTTTTCTGGTTAACAGGTCTTTTGGCATTTTTCATTTCACCGATTGCTGATAACATGACAACTGCATTGATTCTTTCAACCGTTCTTTTGACGATTGATAGAAAAAATATCAAATTTTTAGTCCCTGGAGCTATCAATATCGTTGTCGCTGCCAATGCCGGTGGTGCGTGGAGTCCGTTTGGGGATATCACAACTTTGATGTCATGGCAGGCACAAAAAGCGGAATTTATAGATTTTTTATACCTTTTTGCACCGTCCATTACAGGATGGCTTATCACAGCATTTTTGCTGAGTCTCTCAGTTCCTGGCGGAGAACCACCATTTGATCCATCTACTGAGAAAAAACCTGTGATCAAAAAAGGTGGTATGATGACAGTATATCTAGGCGTATTTACGATAGCTTCTGCTGTTTTGGGACATCAGTATTTTGGTATGCCACCTGCATGGGGAATGATGTTTGGTTTATCACTTTTAAAACTTTACTCCTATAGTGTCAAAAGATCAGGTGAAAAAAGTTTTGATATCTATGCTAGTATGCGATTGGTAGAAAATGATACATTGCTTTTCTTCTTTGGTATCTTGGCTGCGGTTGGGGCATTGCACTTTCTTGGTTTTCTTGATTATATCGTCAAGCTTTATGATGTTATTGGTCCGACTGCTGGCAATGTCGGAGTTGGATTTGTTTCTGCTATCGTAGATAATGTTCCAGTTATGAGTGCGATTTTAAAAGCAGACCCTACGATGGGCAGTGATCAATGGTTATTGGTAACATTAACTGCTGGTATCGGTGGTAGCTTGATCAGTTTTGGTTCAGCTGCTGGTGTTGGTGTTATGGGTAGAATGCGTGGTATTTATACCTTTGGCGCACATATGAAACTTGCTTGGACTGTCCTTGTAGGGTATATAATTTCAATTATAATATGGTATATTCAATTTGAAGTTATGGGATTATATTAATATAAACATAGCAAATGAGATGATTTTCTTTTGCTATGATAAAACTACACCATTTAAAAAGGTCACAACATGAAAGATGTACCGATTATCGTTTTAGATTTTGGTTCTCAATACACACAACTTATCGCCAGAAGATTAAGAGAAAATGGCGTTTACTGCGAAATCGTTCCTTACAATGAATCGATCGAATCCATCAAAGCAAAAAATCCAAAAGGAATCATCTTAAGCGGTGGTCCAGCTTCTGTTTATGCTGATGATGCTTACCATCCTGATGAAGCGATATTTGAACTGGGTTTACCGATGCTTGGGATCTGTTACGGTATGCAATTGATCACGCAACATTTTGGTGGTGTGGTGATTGCCGCAGATCAACATGAGTATGGAAAAGCGAAGTTGATGATCGAAAACAAAGAATCTGCTATTTTTAAAGATATCACTGATGGTTCTGTTGTATGGATGAGTCATGGTGATCGTGTAGATATGCTACCTGATGATTTTGATATGATCGGATATAGTGATAACTCTCCTTATGCAGCGATAGCCAATGAAGCTAAAAAGATTTACGCTTTACAATTTCACCCAGAAGTGCAACACTCTGTTGAGGGTGCAAAACTCTTGAAAAACTTTGCAAAGCATATCTGCGGTATCGAAAGCACATGGAATATGGGTTCATTTGCCAAAGAGAAAATCGAACAGATTCGACAACAAGTGGGTGACAAAAAAGTGCTTTGCGGTGTCAGTGGTGGTGTTGATAGCTCTGTTGTTGCTACACTGCTTTATGAAGCTATTGGTGATCAACTTGTACCTATCTTTGTCGATCAGGGATTGCTTCGTGCCGGTGAGAGGGAGCAGGTTGAAGCGATGTTTAAACAACGTGTGGGAATAGATCTCATCACGATTGATGCAACAGAAGAATTTTTGGATAAATTAAAAGGGATTATCGATCCTGAGCAAAAACGTAAAATCATCGGGGAGACTTTTATACGTGTGTTTGACAGAGAAGCCTCTAAACACGAAGGTATAGAGTTTTTAGCACAAGGGACACTTTATACGGATGTGATCGAATCAGTCTCCGTCAAAGGACCTTCTAAAACGATCAAATCACATCACAATGTCGGTGGACTACCTGATTGGATGACGTTTGAGCTGATAGAACCATTGCGTGAAATCTTCAAAGATGAGGTACGCAAACTTGGATTAGAACTGGGACTTCCAAAAGAGATGATTGGTAGACACCCATTTCCAGGACCTGGACTTGCTATCAGAATCATGGGCGAAGTAACACCCAATGAGTTACGATTGTTAAGAGAATCAGATACAATCATGCAAGAAGAACTCAAATCTTCAGGAAATTATGACAAAGTTTGGCAAGCGTTTACCGTTGTGCTCAATGTCAAAAGTGTTGGTGTGATGGGTGATAACAGAACCTATGACAACACGGTATGTGTCAGAATGGTAGAATCGGTAGATGGTATGACAGCAACCTTCGCCCATATCCCACATGCTGTATTAGAACGCATCAGTACACGTATCATCAATGAAGTAGACGGTATCAATCGTGTTGTGTATGATATAACCTCCAAACCTCCCGGAACGATTGAGTGGGAGTAAGCGATGTTGCAAAATTTCTTTAAACTTTTTTTGTTTTTGAGTGTGAGTTTCGCCTCTGTGCAGGGGTTTAGTCACCCTGATACACTTGAAGGCTTATATGAAAAGAAACTTAAACCAGCTTTTGAAAAGATAAAACCACTTCAAGAGTATGCCAAAAAACGTCAAACGACCTATATCATCTCTGCTGTTTTAGCGATTGTTGTATTTGCAATGTTTGTAAAGTACTTTAAACTTTTAGGAGCACTTGTTGCGATTATCATGATAGCTGGGGGTATCTTTTATCTCAAAAAAACAACATCCGCTATCACGCCTTACAAATCCATGTATAATCAGCAAATTCTCTCTCCTATAGGGAAATTTTGTTGTGGGTATAGCTATAAAGATAGTGCTATTGGGCGTAGTGAAGTTTTACAAAGTAATCTTTTCTCTGCTAAGTTTAAAAATTATGATGCCCAGGGGCTTTTTATAGGAAAAGGCGTTAGATTTGGGTATGTCGATATCACTTTTGATACCAAAGAAAATGAATCTGTTGAGCGTTTTGCTGAAAATACATTTAGCGGTTTTGTTGTCATGCTAGATCGTAAGAACAAGACAGAGGGTGTGATGGTTAGTGATGCTTTTAAAGAAAAAGTTGCGGATATCGATCCTGAATTTAGTGCATTTTTCTCAAAACTACCAAGAAGTGGAAAATCAAATGGATTTGAACTATTTGGAAAGATAGCCCAAGAAAAGCTTGATCATTGTCATACTTTGGCATCAAAAGAGGTTGCTATCTCTTTTACCCATGATAAAACCTATCTTTTTTGGGTGCAAAAAAACAACCCTTTTGCTGAAAATGTTTATGCAAACTTTGATCTCCAACATGCCCAAAAATATGTAGATGCATTTAAAGCTATCGATGTTTTGATTCACACCTGTGACCATGAATAAGATCTTTGTTTTAAGTCAAAAAGAGTTTGTATCTGCGCGAAATCTACCTGTTATCATATTTGAATATTTTGATAAGAAGGTAGATCTTTCAAACTATGATGCGTTGATTTTTACTTCTAAAAATGGTGTTTTGGCTATTGATAGGGTAGATCAAGGATGGAAAGCATTGCCGTCTTATTCCATCGGAAGTGGAACGAGTAAAGCGATCAAAGCACTTGATGGAAAGATCGTTTATGAAGCAAAAAGCTCTTATGGTGATGATTTTGCAAAAGAGATTAAAAAACAACTACAAGAAAAAAGAGTTCTTTTCTTACGTCCAAAAGTGGTTACATCACACTTAAATACCATCTTAAAAGAGGCGGGTATCGCTCTTGAAGAGTTGGTGATCTATGAAACAAAATGCAACGACTGCGAGAAGCTTACAACACCACCTAAAAATGCGTATATCATCTTCTCCTCTCCCTCGACCATAACTTGTTTTTTGAAATGTTTTTCATGGGATGAAAGCTACAAAGCCATCGTTATAGGTACAAAGACAGCCTCTTTTATGCCCTCAGACATACCCTATATACTCTCAAAAAAACAGACTATTGACGCTTGTATAGCGCTTGCAGCGGAAAAAATCAAGAAAAATTACTAAAAATAAAGATTATTTACAGACTTTAAACTTTAATTAATAAAAATATTTATAGAATGTAAAAGTTTAATATATTTAATATTTATATGATTGGAGTTAAATAATTTTATGGAATCAACTCAAAGTATTTTTGTAAGAGCTTTAGAACATGATAAATACACTGAAGCAACACATCTTTATTTGGCTAGATGGCAAAAACTACACAAAAGTGGACAAGAAGAAGAGAAGATTTATAAAGGTCTTTTAAATGGTGCTGCTGCTTTTGATCTTGTTATGAAAGGCAAATATAGAGCTGCTAAAAAAGTATGGAAGATTTATGAAAAGTATCGTCCCTTAATCAATGAAAATGCGGAACACTATCCAGCTTTGAAAAAAGCAGATGATATTTTGATAGATTTAAAAAGAAAATACAAAAAAGTATTTGATACAGAAAAATATAAAAAGTAAGCTTTAAAGAGTTTAACTCTTTAAAGCACTTAACTCACTTAAAACTTTCGCGAACTTCTCTTTTGCTGCTTGCAGTGTTTTTCGATTTTCCGCGACTACTGCTTCTGGGGCATTGGCAACAAATCTTTCATTGTTTAACATACCTTCTAGCTTTCCTACCTCTTTTTCAAGTTTTGCCTTTTGATTTTCCAAACGTTTTATAACAGGTGTAAGATCTATGCCACTAAGGGGAATGTAAACTTCAAGGTTGTCACTCACATCTGTTACAACATCAGGCTCTTTTTGGGTAACAAAATCTACCTCTTTGACACGAGCAAGTCTTAAGATATATTTTTTAGCACTTTGCATATCGATACTTTGGTCATTGAGTTTGATAAATACTTTCTCAAGCTCACCACCAAGATCGATCGTAGCTTTTGCACGGCGAATCGAAACAATCGCTTCTATAACCAGTTCGAAAATAGCTTCAATAGCAGGATTATTTTTTACATCTTTAGGATAAGCCATCACCATGATAGAATCCGCACCATCTGTTAGAGCCGTAGCACTGAGTTCATGGTAAAGATGTTCTGAGATAAATGGCATAAAAGGGTGTAATAGTTTTAAAGATTCTTTGTAAATAGCACCAAGTTCACCGATACTCTCTTTATCTGCTTTACTCAGCTCAATCCCCCAGTCACAAAATTCACCCCAGAAAAATCTATACAGACTCATCGCAGCATCATTAAAACGATAGCTGTCTATATTTGTACGTACTTCTTTGGTCGCCAGTGTAAAGCGACTCAACATATAACGTCCCAAATCTGTTTTTATTTCTATATCTTTAAGATCATCAAACTTCTCATGGTTTAAGAGTAAAAAGCGTGAAGCGTTATAGAGTTTGTTTGTAAAGTTTCTATAAAGTCCCAGTTTATCTTTGCTAAGGCGGATATCACGTCCTTGTACTGCAAGTGCAGCCAATGTAAAACGCAGTGTATCGGCATTGAACTCTTCGATCATGTCAAGCGGATCGATAACATTGCCTTTAGATTTACTCATCTTTTGACCATGTTCATCACGTACGAGCGCGTGTAGATAGATATCGTAAAAAGGTACTTCTTTCATCTCATGGACACCGGTAAACATCATACGGGCTACCCAGAAAAAGAGGATATCAAAACCAGTAATCAACATAGAATTTGGATAAAAATCTTTTAAGTCTTCTTCCTTCCAAAGTGTGCCTTTGCCAAAGTCGCCATTTCCCCATCCAAGTGTAGAAAAAGGCCATAACCCTGAACTAAACCAGGTATCTAAAACGTCAGGATCTTGAGTGATATGCTTAGAGTTACATTTTGGACAAGTTGTTGGATGGTCTTGTTCTGTCGCAAATTCTGCACCACAATCATCACAATAAAAAACAGGTATCTGATGTCCCCACCAAAGTTGTCGTGAGATACACCAATCACGTAGTTCACCCATCCAGGCATTGAAAGAGTTGATCCAGTGTGGCGGATAAAACTTACTCTCTCCATCATTGACTTTTTGTACCGCTTCATCGGCGATCTCTTTTTTGACAAACCACTGTTTAGAGATGTAAGGTTCTACAACATTGTGACATCGGTAACAGTGACCAACTTGATGCATATGATCTTCGATCTTAACAACAAACCCTTCTTCTTGCAGTTTGGCTACAATCTCTTCTCTCGCATCCAATCGCTCCATACCTCTAAACTCACCGCATTGTTCGTTGAGAAAACCTTTTTCATCAAAACAGGTGATAAAATCAAGATTATGACGCTTACCAACTTCGTAATCGTTTGGATCATGGGCTGGTGTTACTTTTACGATACCCGTACCAAAATCCATATCTACATGTGCATCGGTAATGATCTTGATCTCTCTGTTTATAAGTGGCAATTTAACCGTTTTACCAACGATATCTTTGTAACGCTCATCATCAGGATGTACCATCACTGCCGTATCGCCAAAATATGTCTCAGGTCTGGTTGTAGCCACGACAACATCACCGCTACCATCTGAAAGAGGATACTTGATATGGTAAAACTTACCGTTAACATCTTCATGCTCAACTTCGATATCAC
>JALULO010000210.1 GCA_027056215.1 Campylobacterales bacterium
AAGAGCGTTTCTTTTTTGCTACCACAAAAACTGATAAACCCTATTTTCAAGCGACTTTTCAAAAAGGTGATTTCCTCTTTTTTGGGGGAGAGTCAACAGGCTTGCCGCAAGAACTTATGCAACAAAAACCTGAACACAAGATCACTATTCCCATGGGAAGCAACGGGAGAAGTTTAAACCTCTCCGTTGCTGTAGGTATCGTTTTATATGATGCGATCCGGCAAAACTTTACCAATCAATTTTTCGATACCCCGCTGTAGAAGATATCCCTAAATCTACAGTGCCTCCCTGATTTCCTTTCCCTGCCCATTTTTTAGGTGCTTTTGAAAAACTGATAGAAAAACTCTGCTGTGCTGGTGCGGCATTAAATGGATTAAACATCAGATATGATTTGGGTACATATTTTACTTTTGTAATCAAAGGTGTCTTTTGTGAGTCAATAGTTAATGCTCTGTTTGTTTTATTCATAAATTTTAGACCATCTTTATAGTTTGCTGTGATAGATCCTGGCGCATAACTAGGAGATGCTGGACCACTTATATCTGGTGTGAGATCATAATCCAATTTACTATCAACAGATGGCAGTGTTAACCAGTTGATACTATCTACACCTTCGGGATAATCTTCAAAACCAAACTTCGGTTTATTGCACTCTTTACAATAAACTTCGTAAAAGATCTTGGCAACAATCTCTTTCCCTTCGACTTGTTGATCTGGTGCATAAGCTCTTGCATAGACAAATTTTAATGTTTTAAGTTGATTCTTTGATACAGTGGTAGTACCTAAAGATGCATCAATTCCTTTTATACTAAAAAGCATTGGATTATGTGGGGTTGTAGTATCTCTGTCAAAATTTAATCTAACATGCTTAGCACCTTTACCAGCAGTAAATAATTCCTTTTCTATCTTATATGTAAAATTTCCAGAACTATTGGTTGGTAAATCATGCAAAGGAAAAATAGTAGCGTTATTTTCATAAATAGCTATAGGTGTTGGCGTATAACTAATATTTGCATCTCTTTGATAATCTGCTGTTATTGTAACATCTTCACCATAGCAGTCTTTATTGAAATTATGTAAAATACCTTTTTGTAGATTGATAGCAGAGATATTTACATCAAGATTAGCACCCATCTCTTTTGGATTATGACTAAAGTAAGTATACTTTGTTCCACCATTTGTAAAATCCCATTTGATATCAAAACTAGCCGGATTGATCTTTCCTGTTTGTGCTGAGGCATCTTTGATATAACGTTTATTATCATCAGTGTCACTTTTATCAATATCCGCAAATGCTACAGTTCCACCTTTATGTTCAGAAAATGTGATGCGTATATCTCCTGCTTCATTATAGTTTGCTAGAAGCGTTGTTTGTCCACTTGTAAACTTCTTCTTTTGAATATCTAACGAACCTTTTATGCAGTGAGGATTGTTTTCTTTTGGATCAGTGTAGTTTATATCATATACGGATATCCCTTCATCATAATTTTCAACAAGATGACCATTTTTATCGACAGCTTCAACTGTGATGTTAAAATCTTTTCCTGCTTTGATAGGTACAGTAGGATCAGTTAGAACCATTTTATACGCTGCCGGACGGATTGCAAAATGGTCACTTGATGAAACTGTTTGTGTTGTATTATTAAGATCCGTATATTGAATTTTTGCGACCACATCTTTAAAAGCTTTATTTTTAAAATCGTATGATTTCTGTTCTTGTGTATTAAACCATTGAAATGTCGAGAACTGAAGAGGCATGTGTGTTGCCGTTTCTAAGATAATCTCGTTCCACATAGTGATCTGTGTGTTGCCTGCAAAAAGTGCTATTTTGATATCTTTCGCTTTGGTTTGTTTATAAGCTGTACCATCATTGTTTAAAGATGCAAAGGTCAAGTTTATGTCTTCTCCGACTACTTTGGTTTTGATCACTTGATGGGTGATTGATTCTTGGGTATCCCAGACGTTCAAGTGTACATGTTCATCATCATTTAAAATAATACCATTTCCTCTTCCATCTGCAATAGTTGCTTTATCGGGAGAGTATATATCTACAAAAAATCGTTCGTCCGGTTCTATTTTCGTATCACCGTTTACTTTTACATGAAGCATAATTGAAGTAACGCCTGATGGTACCTTTTGACAACTGTTATCATGCGATCCGAATAGATCAAAATTTGTATGCATCGCATCAATAACATCTGTTACCTCGATACAACCGCTGATTCCATCCATATCATGATCATTCAGATATGCCCCGTGATATTCAGTTTCATTGCCATCGCTGCCGTCTGTTACCGTATACCAGAAACTCATCCCTTTTTGTGCCGGTTTACTCAACGATACTTGGAAAGCAAAATCTGTTTTACCGCTATTGCCCTCATACTTTTTAACATCACCGATTGAAAGAATGGGGTTAAGATTTACAGTTGCATTGGAACACATCGCACCATCATTGAGATGCGTTAGTTTTGGTACACTAGATACCAAATTTTGCGTGCCTGTGGTAGCATTTACCTCGTAAAAACCAGTTTTATGATAGAGTACAAATATCCGTCCGGTTACATCACAAAAGATAGTAGCAGGCTCTCCATGTTGTACTACTGCACCCACTGCTGAAGCTTTACCTGTTGCCAATTCTACTTTTATAAGTTGGCTTTTTCCTTTTTCGAGATCAACAATTTTCATCATATAAAGATATTTTCCACTTTTATCAATCGCCATATCGTAGAACTCCATAGAGAGACTATGATTATTATGATCTTTGACAGTCAGCGTATCAAGCACTTTTTTTTGATTAACATCTATTTTATATATTTTTGAAGAATTATGCCAGTCTGCTAAATAATAATAACCCTCTTTGTCAAAAGTTCCTGCATAGTTCTGGCGTTCCGCTAAACCATCAACAACACCCAGTTCATGAACCACACCGTCACGATCGATTTTTAACAATTTATTATTATAGGTGGCATAAAGATAGTTATCTACAGGATTGTAACCGAGTGCGTTATAGGTTTTATCATATGCATCACCTATTTTGGTAAATGAAAACGGTGATTTGCTTCGATTGATAGAGTGTAAATACATCTTGTCTTCTTCCTGCGAATTAGTACCGACCTCTGAAGCATTGGAAAAGTACATTGTGTCGTCACAAGTGAAAGGTTCCGGTGCAACTGGTTGACTATGACCACAAAATGCCTGTACAGCATCTGCATCATATCCAATAATGGAATGATCGTTAACATCAATATAGTTACCGGTTAAAGCTCCGCTAATATGTGTATCGTTGTTTACCTGGACATCACCTCCGGAATAGAACAGTCCTTTAAAATCAACCTGAGAATTGATATCTACCTTATCTTTTGCCAATACGACAAATTTATCAGCACTTGGAATATTGTAGAGTTTATTCCCACTGTTAAGATAAAAAATATTGGCAATAATTTTCAAAGAGCCGTTGATCGTAAACTGATTTGCCTGGTTCGCATCAAATTTATCAGCATAGATAACAACATTACCGTTGATTGTAATTTTCGATCCCTGATTAATATAAAAATCAGACTGTGATTTAATCGTTAAATCCCCGTTAATAGTAATTGTATTGTTTTGACCGGTTTGAAACTTTGTATACGCTTTATTCGATGAAATTGTCAGACTTTGGTTATCAGAAAGAATTTTATCACCATCTTTTCCGCTTCCAAAATCTAAATCGAATGAAAGTGTTTTTGCGAGTGTATTACTCGCCTGACAAGGTGCGTCATCACAACGTACGGTATCTTCTGCAGAAAGCGATTTGGTAATCAGGGTATGATTAGTTGTACCGTATATTTTAGTCTGATCATTAATTTGGATCTCATCATTGGTCGAACTAAGTGCACCGGGGAAGGTAAGTGTACATTCATTTGCTACAGGTGATACGGACTGTTGACAAGTGTTGATACCGTTTTCAGTCTTGCCAAAAACAATATTAAATCCGGCTTTTCCACCATATTGTCCTTGATTTTTATTTTTGATATGTTGAAAATGCATCGTAAATGTACTTTTGCCTTCATGAACAAATTTGACACTTGCTCGTTTATCTGGAAACTTAGAATCTTCATAGATCTTATTCATAAATATATGATAATCACCAAGCACAGTTCCTTCTATATGTGAATCACTGCTCAACTGAAAAAACTTATAGTCATTTTTATCGATAACGACTTTTTCCGTTCGATTTGCAAAATTATCTAGATCATATACCTGTGTTTCAAAGTTTAATGCTACAGGTTCATTTGTATTGTGTTTTACGTAAGTAAATTTCAATGTAGCATCGTAGATTGTTCCTTTCTCATCTGACCTTTTTTGATCGATAAAGAATCCTACTGATGGATCATCCCCACCTGCTTTTTGAAATTTAAATCCTTTTGGTGTGGAATCCGTTTGTAACAGTGACGAAAAACCGGACAAATTTTCTACTTTTACTAGTAAATCGAGCGCTTGATCATTTACAGTTGCAACGTTTTGATATCTGGCAATGGTACCCGTTCCACCATTACCAGAAACATCTTTCTTGGGATCGAAATCGAAATCTTTGTTGAAATCGACCATATCTGTAGGAGCTTTGGAACAGTCATGCGGTTTTAGAGTTGTAGGAACTGGTTGAATTACTTCTGCATTTGGACATCTCGCTCCGTCTCCATTTGTCAAGCTTTTATCCAGATCTGTAAAATATGTAGCCGCTTGGGGATCGTTCATATTGATCTTATACAATTTATTTTGATCTGCACTGCCTGTACCAAGATTAAAATAGAAATTTCCATCTCTATCGAAGAAAGTGATGACTACATATGGATCAACACCACTGTCAACAACAAACTCTCTGGTACCGGTATCCGGATCGATTCTATATACTTTCCCGCTGGTTCCTTCTTCGATATAGTATAATTTCCCATCTTTTGGATTAAAAGCAAAATCTGCTGTTGAGATGGTTGTAGCTGAAAAAAGATTGTGTACAAGATTCTTAGTTCGTAAAGACAAAGGTCTCAAAGCTTTTAAAAACTGATCAGATTTTGGATCAACATTGACTCTTTGAATCTCGCTTGCACCTCTTTTTGCAAGATATAAAATACCGTTTTTGTCTACATCTGCCGCGATATAACCTCCGGAAGGTAATCCATCTGGTAAATCAAATAATTTTGTATTTCCTTTTGCATCAATACGTACTAGTTTATCTAGTTTAAGATTATATCCCCAGATATAGTTGTCTTTAACATTGTAACCGATACTGTTGACCCCGTTTACACCATTTAAGACTTTATGATTTACCAGCCCACCGTCAGATAGACTGATTGTATCAAATTGACTATCCCCTTCTCTTGGACCGTTTTCACTGGTATTGAAACTGACAAATGATTGAGAAGTACAAGTCAACGGTGTACCGTTATCTATTTCGGGTAATGATTCATCTTGAAAATATCCTGCTACACCGCCATAAGGATCTGCTGTATCATTAAAATTGTCAACAGGAAAAGTTTCTGGTTTGGTTAAGTCGTATGCCCCAGTGACGTCTTCACCAAAATAAGAAAATCCATAATATTTACTTCCGGCAGATATACCTAAATCTTTTAGTGAAACAAATGCCATTCCAAGAGGCTCACGTGTGCTACCTAAATACCAAGGTTTTCCCTGCATACCTTTTTTTTCATTAACTAAAAATGCTATATCTTGTTTAGATATGGGATGTTTTTTATTTTTTACATAGATTTTTGTAATACCGTATGAAAGATCCGCATTTCTACCTATCTTATCCACACGTACTAACGGGCCATATGATGATGGCTCTCCATTGGCATTTAGACTTAAAATCGCAGCTATTTGAATAGGATTGTTTCCCGATTTTTCTGTGATGACGTGTCCCGCTTTTGCCAAATTTTTATCATTGGCAGGCGCATTAATACCATTGTCATAGATAAAATCGACTCTTTCTATATTCTTAGCAGTAGAACCACTATTTCTAAAAAGATCTAGGGCTCCAACATTGATTATACGTCCACCCATGACCTTTGCCATATCGCATCCGGTAGGAAATGAGGGTTTATAGTTGTATTTTGCACCAGAACTTGTTCTTTCTGCAAATAATCCACAAGGACTACCTGATGCATTTTTGTTGTTATGTCTTATGATTTTAACTTTGTTTGCTAAAGTTTGATATTTATACTGTGTATTTTGATATTCAAACCCATCAATGACAAGGTTTTTACTACGTCCCCATCTGTGTTTATGACCATGTACTTTATATTGACTTTTTTTTGCTTGCTCATAATGTGCGTATATTTTTGTTACTTCACCGTTAGCAAATAATCCTGACAATAGTATACTCAATAGCGGTATCATTTTTAAGATAATTTTCATTGCAATTACTCCCAAAAGTTTTCTTAGAAGTAATATCGGCTAAAAGTAAAAAAAGTTAATCAAAAATCTTGACTTGCTGGAAATTGGTTTTGTTCATGTACGAGTGTATGTGAAATGGGTTCGGAAAAATAGTATCCTTGGAAGTAGTCAACACCTAGTGTATAAGTGATATCAAAGATCTCTTTGCTACTGACAAATTCTGCGAGTGTTTTGATTCCTAGCGTATGTGCAAGTCCTACGATGGATTTGACAAATTCATAAGATTTTTGATCTTTGTCTATATTTTTGATGAGTGATCCATCGATTTTAAGGATATCAGGTTCTAGTTCAAAAACATGGGTAAAGTTGGAAAAACCGCTACCAAAGTCATCGATCGCTATTTCAACACCAAATGTTTTGAACTCTTTGATAAAATTATTGATAACCTGATAGTCTTCTATATTTTCACTTTCGAGTATCTCAAGTGTAAGTTGATGTCCTATATTGTAGTGAGCGATATTTGTTTTGAGTGCTTTTAAGACATTTTCATTGATGAGGTCATTAAAAGAGAGATTAAGTGAAAATGATTTTCCCAACTCTTGCATGATTTTAAAACTTTTCTCTATCATGATGATTGTCAATGTTTCGTATTGTTTGGTTTTGATTGCAGTTTCAAGAAAAAAGTAGGGTGAAACAAGCTCTTCTTTGCCATCTGTGTATTTTCGCATACGGATTAGTGCTTCGTATTTGATGATCGTTTGGTCTCTGTTTACGATAGGTTGGAAAACGGGGATGAAATTATTTTCATGTATGGCTTCTTTTATCTCATCTTTGCATTGCAATAGTTGGTGTATCGTATGGCTTGTGTCGATCATTTTACTATAAGCGATAAATTTTTTCATATTTGCTTTTGCAAAGCTAAGTGCCATTTCTGCTTTGTTGAGTGCATCTTCTTCTTCCAATGAAAGACCGATTGTTATATCTACGTTGAGAGAAGTATTCATCTCTTTTGAATTGATAGTGATGGTATCGATATAAAGAAGTAAATCTTGTACTACACTTTCATAAAGATCGTGATCAATATAATGAAGTTTACTTTTTGCTGCAAAAACATCACCATATATTCGATAAAGATGAAAATCTTTTTTATCAAAAAAGTTTTGTAAATATCCTCCTATCTCCTTTAATATTTCATTGCCTGTATGCATACCATAGAGTTCATTTATATTTCTAAAACTATCTATATCAATTACCATTAAACCACCAAATGGATCATTTCGTAAGTCCTGTTCGAGGGAAAATCGATTAAAAAGTCCTGTAAGTGAATCATGTAGGTATTCGTATTTTAATTCTTCAACCCGGTTAGATACTTTTTCTTCAAGTGTACTATTTAG
>JALULO010000211.1 GCA_027056215.1 Campylobacterales bacterium
TTATTGTAGCTTCTGATGCAAAGATCGCTGTTGGTAGTGCCTTGATGTATCCTTTTTTAGAGTATGCAGATCAAGAAAAAACATATACAGGTAAGCATCATGTCCTTAAAAATAAGTTTTATCCCAAAATGCGTATCTATAAAGATACAAAAACATGGCGTTATGCGTATATCTTTCCCAAGACATTACCCTTAAAAAGTCAAATCCCTCCACATCAATCTCTCTCATTTATCTTGCCTGTGCGTTTTAGTAGAGCAGAAAATTTTATAGAAACCTTACATCCATATAAGCGATTTTTACGTAAAATGTATGGTGTAAATCGATATCTTAAAAAAGATCTTTCACCTATATTGACTGTTAATTTTGCATTTTACGGTAGCGTAACTGATAGCAATGCAAGAGGATGGGCATGGGGCTTAGAAAAGATAGATCAAAATGGGCAAAGCCATCTACCCTTGCATGAAGTAAGTGTGGCACTAAGTGATATCATGCGGCAAAAAGGGTATCGTCGTATTATGTTTGCAGCATTCTCAGGTGTATATGATACAAGAGTGTGTCCTAAAATGGATGAAGAATTGCCTTTTCAGATTTTAAGCAATCTTGAACCCAATATGCAACAATCCCTTCAAAAATCCATGTCTATTTTTACTAAAAGAGACCAAAAAGTTGAACTTTGGTGGGGGATTGCGGGTATGATGCCTTTGGATAGTAAGGGTAAACTTCTTTCCCTTAACAAATGGCAAGCTTGTGATGATAGACCATTTTTGCCAGAAAATCCTGAAGAAAAAAATTATGCTTTACATCAATTAAAACTCTCACAGGAACATCATATCGATACACTCATATTGGATGCCTATACACGTATGGAAGAGAAAAGGGCGTTTTATTGGTTAAAGCAGATGCAAGAATTTGCACCAGATACAAACTTTGCACTTGAGATGGAGCTTGATATCATGCATACACAAGCGGCTATCACACTGCAACCGGAAAATGAACTGTTTGATGATATAGATTTAAAAGCTGCCAAGATTACGAAGCCACCTATCCTTGCAACGTATCTAAATCCCCAAGCAGAAGTGCGTGTCTGGTTGCAACATGAAGCTTTGGGAAAAGGACAAAAAAAGTATGTTAAAAAGTTGATGCAGATGGGATATACTCCGATGGTTATTATGCCTGATAGTCCTCTTTTAAATCATGATGAAAATGATGTTAGCAAAAGGATACTGGCACATCCCGAAGTTTTTATGGATGTGCCGTGAGAAATGTTGCAACTTCATGCATGTTTTGTGACTGAAAACCATACTTTTGGTTGAGTTCTTGATAGTAGTTTAGTATTTTTTCAAGCATATGGAGATTTTCTTTTGTGTAGATACCAAAGTTGTGCGGATGCCACCATAGATGGTAGAGTTGGTTATTTTTGGCAGCGTATAGCATATCTTGTTTAATGCGAGCAAGTTTTAGAGGTTCTAATAGTGCCAACTTAGGCGTGTAGGGGCGTAAAAATCTACTTGCAGGGATATTGTAAGGGGTTTGTTTTGTCAAGGCTTCAAGTGTATAGGTATTGTGTCCTGAGATATTGAGATAACTATCAGCCATGCGGGCTATCTTTTGTTTAAGGGATGTCTTTTCTTTAAAATCGACTGCTTTATACATCCAACTTTTTTCATTGCCTCTATAAGCTGTTATATCAAATTCTTTGAGGATATTAAGATAGTCATCCGCATACTGGTTGCGTGGAAAGACGATACTTTTTAGTTTGATATTAAACCTGTTTGCAACTTCTTGTGCCAGTGTTAGATCTTCTCTAAATTGCTTAAGTGTTTGCCCCTCTTCTAGCGTATAATAGTGTGAAAATGTATGGGTTGCTATCTCTTGAAAAGGTGTTTTTGCTATCTTTTGGATAAGAGAGGGTGCAAAATGTCCTATTTGACTTAGATTTTGTGTTTTGTCTATATAGTGATATAAGTTTATAGATTTTTCAAATTTTGGTTTATCTAGGGGTAAGTGTTTGCGAAGATCTGCATCGTCTTTTAAAAATAAAAATCCAACACTTGCCCATGTTGTGTGGATATCATATTTAGTAAAAAGTTTTAACATCTCTTCTATCGCTTTGGGTGTGCCTTTGAGATTTTGAGAGTATGCTTCTTCTGAGAGTATGTCCATCATACCCCAGTAAAGTTCAAAATCTAAAGATATGGTAAAAACACCCCTGTTAGGCATTTAGATCACTCCACTTTTTGCTGTCACTATGGCGATAGGATATCAGACATTGGTCTATTGGATAACTCCAGTGTAAGATGATAGGTGTTATCTTTGCCTTATGGTGAGTACTTGTATAGATATCAACACCGAGTTTAACACGTTTATATTCAAAAAGTTCTTGGGAAAAACTGACAAAAACGATCTCTATATTTTTATCTTGATGCATTCTTTGAAGTGAAAAATCAGTTATTTTGTCCATAAAACTCGTTAAAATCAATCCACATCTCGGAACGATATCACCATCTTCGCTTACAAAACCTGCTGCTAAATTGTGTTCATACTCTTTATCTTTGAAGTATGCTTTTCCATCAATATGGATAAAACTTTCACTTAGAGAGGGATTGCTTTTGAGTGCTTTGTAAGCACGGTTTTTAAGGTTTCGCTCAGAAAGTAGTTTCAGTGATTTTTTGGTGATATATTTATTGTCACAAAGAAGTAAATCAAGTATATCATCTACTTGTTTTTCTTGGGACACGATATCTAAGTTGTTAACAAGCATCGTTGGTATGATCTTGATTTTATGTTTATATTTTTTGACTATTTTTTTACATAGTGCTTCTGCAAAGGAGATATTTTGTTTTGCCCAGGTGAGATTTTCCTCTTCTTTTGGAAGTTTAAAATGCCCAACTTCAAGTACTATGACAGTCGGATTTTTACTATTAGATAGAGCGGTTTTAATACTATTTTCAACAGATATGAGTTTATCATCTTGCCATAATGCATATGGTTTGGTTGGAGCAGTATAATGATTTTCAGCTTCTTCTGGTGTACATGTCATATTTGTTATTCCTTTTAGAAATGGCAATCAAGCCATAGTTGATAGAGGAATATCGACCAAAGTTTATATTTGTAGCGTTCATCACCGTTTAAAAAACTATCTCTTATACGAATTACTTCTTCATGTTTCAATATACCACTTCTTTTGATGTTTTTACTATTTACTGTGTCGATTAAGAGTGGTTTTAGTACACCTCTCATCCATTTTGAAAAAGGTATGTCAAAACCCATCTTAGGTCTATTTAGTAATGTTTGTGGTATGTATTGATGCGTGATTTGTTTGAGAATATATTTTTTAGTATTGTTTTTAAGTTTTAAAGATTGTGGTACAGTTGCCATAAAAGAGATTAAATCAAGATCGAGAAATGGGTTTCTCATATTTATATGGTGGTAGTTAAGAGCACTAGAAGCTTTTGTCAACTCACCATCTCTCAAAAAAGAATTAAAATATGAACCAGTTATCTTATCTGCGCTTTGTGCATATGCTCCAAAATACAGAGAATCAAAAAGGTTCTCTTTTGGGTTTGAAGGATGTTGTAATATCTCGTACAGTGCTTCATCTGTAAAAAGTGTCATACGACTTTGTATGATTTTTGCAATCGTTTTTGCATGAAGTGTATCTGCAAATTTTGTTATTTTAGTTGCCAGAGGGCTATCATAGTGTAACGCCATAAAATGACTTGGATGTGTTTTCCTGATCGTTGTTGCTATGGTGCTTCGCAATGCATAAGGAATATTTAGCAGTTTATCAATATTTTCTATATCATCGGCTGTAGCAAAAACCTCATCACCTCCATCCCCTCCAAAAAGGGTTTGTATACCTGCTTTGTTGGCAATCTGTGCTAACATGACTGAGGGTGTAGCACCATAATCTGCAAAAGGTTCTTCATAAATCTCACTCAGTTTAGGGATGATTTCTAAGGCATCTTTTGGTTCAAAATAGTACTCTGTATGTTTTGTCCCGAGGTGTTTAGCAACTTCCTTGGCATAGTGAGCTTCATTGATATCTTTTTCTTCAAAGCCAATGGTAAAAGTTTGTAATGTTTCAGTATATTGCAAAAGTAGTGCAGCAATCGTTGTGCTATCATAGCCCCCGCTGAGAAATGCAGCGTATGTGCCATTTGTGGGAATACGTTTTTTAACACTTTTAAGCAACAGTTGGTGAGACTCTTTTATGATCTCATCTTCAGAAGCTTTACTCTTAGGTTTGTCATAACAGTGACCAAGAGCCCAGTACTCCTTTTGTGTTAATGTTGATGTTACCATGTCATATGTCAGGTAATGTCCTGCTTTTACTTTCTTACATCCTTGATAAATCGTATAGGGTTGTAATATAAAACCATAATTAAAATAAAGGCTAGTTGCAGTATGGTCTATTTTTTTGTCAATACTTTTTGGTATAAATAAGCTATCAAGTCTATTGGCAATGATGAGCTGTTTGTGATCATGATAATAGTAAAGTTGTTTTGCCCCCACACGATCTTTTGCACAATAAACTTTTTTTTGTTGTAGATCATAAATAACAATGCTATAGATCCCTTGGATATACGTGAAACACTTGGTTTGATGTTGTTGATATAGTGAAGCTATCCAAGCAATATCGCTAGATGATGTAGGATTGTTGTAAATATGCCCTTCGAGGATTATCATGATATCTTTGGTTTTAAAAAGGCAGGATGCTTCTGTACTACTAAAATGGGTATGATAATTGTGCATAATAGTATCTATCTTATATTTAAAATCGCTATCTGGCGATGGTGTAAGTTTGCTAAAGTATGCCAATATATTATGCATGTAAGTCTCTTTTCTTTTTAAGGAGGTAAAACTCTGTTTTATCTCCTTTATATTTATGGGTTTTTACATGTACAAAATCTTTGAATTTTGTAAACAGTTGTGCAAAAACAGGTGCACGGTATATAAGATAAATATCATATACAAAAGTATGGCGTTGTGTTAGGATGTGTCTTAAAAACTTTTCCATGACAATATCATCAAAAGGATTTAAGAGATAGATAACTTTTGTATGAGGGGGAAGTATAAAGTTGGTTGCATCTTCTGTATAAATAGTGACATTTTGTATATGTAGTTTTTGTAGATTTTTTCTTGATATCAAAGAGAGGGTTTTGGAAAACTCTACACCAATAAGCTCTTTAAAACCATATTTCGAAGCTCTGGCTAACAGTTTTCCTTTGCCACTACCGATATCGACAAAAACACCTTTGGTGATATCCTTATCCAGTGCTATAATCGTTTTAAGTACTGCTTGCATAGTCTCTTCTGAAGAGGAACCACAGATAGTAGCATGGTTTTTATGAGAACTTTGGATATCAAGATCATGTAAGGCTTGCATCGAAAAGTCTATACCTTTGATTTTATAGTAGAGATTCTTAGCTATTTTTTGCAACGTTACTTTGATACCATCTTGGGTTAGTTTTTCGTAAATTGTTTCTAAAATATGTTTAAAACCCTTTTGATGGTTGTTCATCATAACCGTATCTTTACTATTCATCGTACTTTTTTCCCTATCCACTGCGGTGATGTTCGCATGATTAAGTTTACTGGATGATAATTGTACGAGAGTGTTAAAAATTTACTTTTGAGTTTCCATTTATAAAAGATATAAAGATAAGGTTTCTCTTTTTCGATTTCTACCCTTGAGTTGGTATAGAAATAGCCATCATATTTTAAGGTGCGATCCACTTCATCCAAATACATTTGCGCAAAATGTTCCGGCATTTCAGCGATTGATCCCGTTGCGATGTAAAGATCCACAAAAAGATCGGGAAGCTTTGAAATAGCCCAAGTTGGCAAGATGATAAAATCATATTCATGGATGAGTGTTTCAAACTGATCAAGTCTATCTTTGATATCTTCAAAAGTTGCAACTTTTTTATCAGCAAAGGCGTACTGTAAAAAGTATGCACCAAAAGGTGCCATCTCATTTAATTCAACCAAAATATAACAACTATTGGGAACATAATAGTGCGTGAAACGTCCCATATGTCCAAAACCACCACCGATATCGACGATACATTTACGTTTTGTATCTTGAAAATGAATGTGTTTGTCTATCTCACTTGCAACCGTTGCTAAAAAGATCAAGCGATCACTGAGCCTTTGTCCGCGATAGATGGGAACTTTGATCTCTCCTGCATAGGATTCACTGATACTTTGTAATATAGCGGGATTGATAAAGTTAGAAAAACGATGAAAATCAAGTACCAGATCAATCGCTTTTAGATAGGATTTAAAATAGCCAAATGAGTTATTTAACACTTCAAAATGATCTATCAAAATATTGGCAGAAGAGCCTTTGTCTGCTCTAAAATGCACCAGTTTATCTTTGATGATATTGCCATCTTTATCAAAATAAAAATCCAAAAATTCTTTGATATGTTTTTCCCAAACGACTTCTTTATCAAATTTTTGATGAGGATCGTTTTCATAAGCCCTATGGTATGAAAGAGAAATCTTTTGTATAAATGTATCCGTTACTATCTGTTTTTGAAGTTCTGTAAAAGGTGAGGGTGTCCAGAGAATATCATGATTTCCTTTCTCATGTATCTTTGGAAAATCAATATGATCATAGCCTTCTAAAAGTATAGATTTTGTAAAGATTTTGTTATTGCTCAAAAGAGCAATGATCTCTTTGAAAGCAAAAAGAGTACGTCCTAAAAAGTTATAAAATCTGGTATGAGAGATTTCATAATCTACAAGGGCAGCACGTTTATAAAAAACTTGACTACTTTTTGTGTATAAAAGTTTATCACGCAAGATATAAAATACTCTTTTGCTATACCATGCACGTACCAAAATCCATTTGAGTAAAGTGATCATATTGTTTTTCATTTGATTGCCAAAAAACCTTCAAAGTTCATGTACTTTTGGATAGAGATGATATCTACAAATCCGGCACGTTTGAGCATATCTATATTTCCTTGTGTTGAGAAAGGTTCTAGTACGCCTTTAAGGCTTTTAGCTTTACTGATAATCTCCTCCGCACTGTATCCTTGTTCAAGTTTAAACTCCATATAGAGATTGGATATGATATCTTGAAATCTTGCATCATTTGCACGTACTTTTTCATACATGATAAAAGCACCACCCCAATTGAGTTTTTCATAGATAGTATCTATGAGTGTTTGACGTAGTTTTGGATGGATAAATTGGATCGTATAGTAAGCGATGATAAGATCTGAATTTTTAAAGTCATAGTTTGTCATATCTTCGTGTAAAAAGGTTAGATTTGGACTATTGTAGAGTTCATGGGCTTTGGTTATCATATCTTTTTCAATCTCAATGCCAAAAAAATGTGCATTTCTAAAGTCATGTCTTTTTGCGATTTTTGATATCAATGTACCCGCAGACGATCCTAGTTCATAACATATAGAATCATTTTTGATAAAATAGTCACTTAACTTTGCAACAAGATCATGTCCCTGATTGTAAAGTGGTACAGATTTAGAAACATGTGTTTCAAAGTTATCAACCATGTCTCCGTTAAACTGCCAGTTGGCATTTTTTGTCTCTATACCATCACCCGAATTTGACATCGTATGCTTCCTTTATATTTTATTGTTATAAATCGACCAGTTAATAAATACTTTTACTGTATCTATATAAATGTGTAAAATAGTAAACTTTGTAAAAAATTCTGTCAATTACCATAAATTCTTAATGTAAGTTCATGCTTTATGT
>JALULO010000212.1 GCA_027056215.1 Campylobacterales bacterium
ATGTTATATAATATATCTTGTTCAATCTCAAAATAAATTATTTACAAATTTGATAACAAAAGCGAATATATGATTAAAAAACACTTAACAGAGCAAACTGCTATATTTTTTAGTGTTTCAAAATGGCTGGTACTCTCTTCTATAACAGGTATCATCATTGGTATTATTGTAACTTTTTTTTTAAAAATATTACATCTAGCCGAGTATAGTCGTGATATAGTAACTTTTCCTTATTATTATCTATTACCATTTGCTTTGGTTGCTACAGTGTGGATTGTTAAAACATTTGCACCCAATGCACAAGGGCATGGTACTGAAAAAGTAATTGAAGCCGTCCATAAAAACTATGGCAAGATTAATCTTATGGTTATTCCTGTTAAATTATTGGCAACTGTGATGACTATATTTGCAGGAGGATCTGTTGGTAAAGAAGGACCTGCTGCACAGATTGGTGCTGGAGCAGCATCATGGCTTTCTGATGTTCTTCATTTTACGAAACAAGATCGTAAAAAACTTGTTATTTGTGGAATCAGTGCAGGATTTGCCTCTGTATTTGGTACACCTATTGCCGGTGCAATATTTGGTGTTGAAGTACTTATTATAGGCGTTATTATGTATGACGTACTTTTACCTTCTTTTATTGCAGGATTTGCAGCATTTACCACAGCCCAATTTTTGGGTGTAGAATATACCTACTATGATTTACATTTTTATCAAAATGTTGTACTTGATTTACCGCTTATTTTAGAAGTTATTGTAGCAGGTATCTTTTTTGGAATCGTATCTGATATTTTTGTTACTATGGTTATGTGGAGTGAGAAAGCTATAAAAGCATTGAAATTTAATGTCTATGTAAAAGCTTTTGCCGGTGGTTGTGTTCTTATTCTTATTACATTGTTTTTTGGAGATAAATATTTAGGACTTGGTCTTAGCACGATTAAAGATCTATTGGGACCTGAACCTTATGTAGGTTCAAATCTACCTTGGTACACTTTTTTATTAAAAACGATTACAACATCCATCTCTTTAGGCGTTGGTGGTAGTGGTGGTATTATTACTCCTATCTTTTATGTGGGAGCCGCTAGTGGTCATCTTTTTGGTGAAATCATGCAACAGCATGTTTCTCTTTTCGCTGCACTTGGGTTTGTGAGTGTCGTTGCAGGCACAACCAATACGCCTATCGCGGCTACAATTATGGCAGTAGAACTTTTTGGGCTTGAAATGGCTCATTATGCGGCATTAAGTGTTGTCATTAGCTTTTTATTAACAGGGCATAGAAGTGTTTTCTCTTCTCAGATTTTAGCGATGAAAAAGTCTGACATGTTAAGTGTAAGATTTGGAGATGATATTGAAAAAGCGGAAATAGAACTTGAAGATGATGAAAAAAATCAGATCCGAAATTTTCATCAAAGGCTTCAAGAAAAAAGAAGAAAACGTAATGATCAGAGGAAACAACAAAAACTTGAAAAGAAAAGAAATAAAAAAGAGTGATCTTTTATCATTAAAAACGAGTCTTAAAGAGAAAGGTTATATCCTTTTAAGTTAAATATAAATATTTTTCAGTATAATTGCCAACCTAAAAACCCCAAGATCTTGTTATACTTATGCAAGACAATAGAAGGATAAAAAATGAAAAAAGATATTCATCCAGAATATATGGAATGTAAAGTGTCATGTGCATGTGGCAATAGTTTTGACAGTATGTCAAATGTACCGGAAATGAGAATCGATATTTGCAATGAATGTCATCCATTCTTTACAGGTAGTGAAAAAATTGTTGATGCTGCTGGTAGAGTTGAGAAATTTAAGAAAAAATATAATCTAAAATAAGACCTCTTGTTATATTTCCTCCCCACACCTATTGGGAATTTAGAGGATATCTCTCTGAGGAGTCTCAGACTCCTCGAAGCTGCTAAAATTATTTTTTGTGAAGATACACGTGTTACAAAAAGATTAATTACTTTATTAGAAAAAAGAAATGCTATTTCCCCAAAAATTGAAAAATTTATTGCACTCCATTCACATAATGAAAAAGAATTGCTAGAAAAACTTTCGGTAGATATATTTGAAGATGAGGTAATCTATGTTAGTGATGCAGGTATGCCTTCGGTTAGTGATCCTGGATGTGAACTTGTCCGCTATGCACAATCCCATGATATCAAATACGAAGTAGTCCCTGGTGCGAATGCAGCTCTTTTAGCATATGCATCTAGTGGTTTTTGTGAAAGTCAGTTTCTTTTTTATGGATTTTTACCACATAAAGGTTCAAATCGCCAACAAGCACTGCATGAAGTATTGTATAACGGCTATGTTACGATTGTATATGAAGCACCACATCGCATTTTAAAGTTGATTGAGCAGATTTGTAACATCGCCCCAAAGAGAGAACTTTTTTTAATCAAAGAAGCAACAAAAATGCATCATAAACATTTTAAGGGAACTGCTGAAGAGATTTTATCCATATTGAAAATGCAAAATATTAAAGGTGAATGGGTTGTTATTGTAAATAGTGATAAAAAAGAGTTAGGCGTGATAACTGTTGATGATATACTGTCACTTGATATTCCTAAAAAACAAGCTTCCAAACTCATCGCCAAAATCACAGGAAAAACACCAAAACAGTGCTATCATGAGCTTATTTAGCGCCTTGTTAATACTTTTATAGTAAAATCTTTTTATGATAATATATGGTAAGCAAATTTTTTTATACATTTTAGAGAACTATCCGCTAAAAATCGAGGAAATTTATCTTTCAAAAGAGATTGATAAAAAGATTTTTTCGAAGATTGCAAAGTTAAATAAGCCAATTGTTAAGTTGGATGGTAAAAAAGCTCAGGCTATGGCTCGCGGTGGAAATCATCAAGGTTTCTTTATGAAGATAGAAGATCTTGAGTTTACTAGCTTCCTTAGTATAAAAAAAGATAATTTTTTACTCGTCTTGCAAGGTATTACTGATGTTGGTAATATTGGTGCGATTATCAGAAGTGCCTATGCACTTGGGGTAGATACCGTGATTGTTAGTGGAATCAGAACTTTAGGATTAGAAGCTATAGTGAGAACAAGTAGTGGTGCAGCTTTTGATATGCCTATTGTATTATTTCATGATACTTTAACCTTGCTAAATGAATTGCAACAAGCAGGCTTTACTATTTATGGGGCAACGATGGATGGAAAAGATGTTCGAACAATAGATATTGCGGATAAAAAAGTATTGATAATGGGTAGTGAAGGTGACGGGTTACCTGCCAAAATAACAAATAAATGTAATCAAAAGGTTGCCATAAAAATGCAAAGAAAATTTGATTCGCTTAATGTAAGTGTAGCAGCAGCGATATTATGTGATAGGATGAGATAAAGATGGATGATCAAAATAAACAAAAAAATAGTACTAGGCGTACAAAACAAACAACCACTAAACAAAAAGAAGAAAAAACTGTTGAGCTAAAAGAGTCTGAATCTTCCCCAAAAGATGGTGCAAATACGTTAAAGGAAGCAGTAAATTTCTTTGAAGAAGTTGGCTATAAAAAAGTTTCTAATAAAACTTTTATCAATGAAGAAGATTTACGTGCTTTTTTAAATCAAGATTTTACAAATATTAACAAAACAAAGGCGTTAGGTTTTATTAAAATTCTTGAGCGAGAATATCCAGTAGATTTAAGTGAATTGCGAACACTGTATATCAATTATATACATGACAATCACAACAATGATCATAAAACACTTTTTGTGCATTCAGAAGAAAAAGATGAAAATATTTGGAAAAAGTATTTACTCTGGGTACTGATTCCTATTGTTGGTGTTATAGCTGTATGGTACTTGTTTTTACAAAGTGGGTCTGATGATGCTAAATCTTCAGCAGTACAGAGTAAAGTGATAGTACATGATATCAATAGTGATGTTATTAAAAAAGCAGAACAAAATATTGTTGCATATGATCAAAACAAGACAAAAGAAAAAGAGATTGATAATGATATTTTGCGGGTTGATGGTAGTACAGAGCAAGAAAAAAATATTACAGCAACAGATGATTTTGATAGCAATGTAACAATGGATAGAGATGATGATCTAGATTTAGATAGTATTGTAAAACAGATGATCATTGAAAACAATATTAGCGTGGAAAATGAGAATACAGTACAAAATAATACGACTAAAAAAACTGATGTCATAGAAGCAGAAATGCCACCTTTACCGAAAAAGGTTTCTACTCCAATAAGTAAAAAAGTGCATAAAAGTGTAAAAAAACAATCAAAATCAAAACAACATATAGTGTCTAACGTTTCTAAACAAATATCTGCTAAAAAAGAGACAATAACAAAAAGTAAACTTTATATAGAGCCTTTGAAAAAAACATGGATTGGTATTATCTATCTGGATGATTTTACAAAAAAAGATTTTTTAGTTAAGTCAGTATTTAAGCTTAATTCATCTAGACCTCAGTTGATTGTAGTGGGACACAAGTTTTTTGAGATTTATAACAATGGTTATTCTTATAGATTTCGGGGAAATGGTCCTATCCGATTTATTTATAAAGATGGAGATATTATGCAGATTAATAAAAAAGAATTTCTTACATATAGTAAAGGAGTAAACTGGTGAGAGTATTTTTGATTGTAATCCTCTTTTCTATATTTGTACAGGCTTCTTCACTCTATAAAGAGATAGAAGATGTGATAGGTAAAAATACGTACATCGCAAATGAAAGAATTATCAAAACATTGTTTAGAAATGAGAAATTTTTTTATACAGGATCTCATATCGATTATAAAAAATTGTTACAAAAGCTTAAAGAACATAACTTACTAAAGCTTAAAATATCTCGAAGCACACCGATAACATTGAGTTTTGCAACAGAACAGAATCATCCATTAGTTTTTGTAAAAGTCTTAAAAAGTACTTTAAACACTTTAGGTTTTAGCCATATAGACACACAAAAAGTGATACGTGATCGGAGTGGGTTTATGTATAAAGTTTCTGTTTTTGCAGACAGTGCCCCAGATCCTATACTTTTAGCATCGGAATTGTCTAAAAAAGGGTGTCGTATTGCTCGTATAAAACGATTTTCAATTGCAAACTGGCGTTATTTTATAGATATAACGCATATCAATCTTATTTCTAAGAAAATTACTTTTAAAAAGAAAATTATACTAGCAAGAGCGCTTGAACCTTATTGGTTAAATGTTGAACGTGCAAGAACTATTATCATAAAAAGTCCTAGAGGAAACTTGTGGCATCCCTATATCGTTTTTTATGATCAAAATCTAAAAATCCTTGATAACTTTCTAAAAGATATAAAAAGTTATAATATTAGATTAAAAATACCAAGAAACACCAAGTATATAAAAATAAAAGATATGTATACCCTTCAAAATCTAAAACGCGGACTGAGTGTATACTTGGCGAAATAAACAATTAGGAATAGTTACAAATCATGTTTGATGAAATACAATTTAATACAATTAATCGATTGCCAAATTACGTCTTTGCCGAGATCAATGAGATAAAACTAAAAGCAAGGCGGGCAGGTGAGGATATCATAGATTTTAGTATGGGAAATCCTGATGGACCAACACCCCAACACATCGTAGATAAACTTGTTGAAGCAGCACAAAAACCTAAAAACTATGGCTATTCTGCGAGTAAAGGTATTTATAAATTACGATTGGCAATCTGTAACTGGTACAAAAGAAAATATGATGTAGACCTTGATCCTGAAACAGAAGCTGTTGCTACAATGGGCTCTAAAGAGGGATATGTCCATCTTGTACAAGCTATCACAAATCCCGGTGATGTTGCAGTTGTGCCAGAACCGGCTTACCCTATACATACGCACGCGTTTATCATAGCAGGTGGCAATGTTGTAACATCTCCTTTATCATTTAACGAAAAATATGAACTTGATGAAGAAGTTTTTTTTAACAATCTTGATAAAGCATTTAAAGAGTCTATGCCACGACCGAAGTATGTTGTTGTGAACTTTCCTCACAATCCAACAACGGTAACCATTGAAAAACCTTTTTATGAAAGACTTGTAGCCCTCGCAAAAAAGGAACGTTTTTATATCATCAGTGATATTGCTTATGCAGATATTACATTTGATGGGTATAAAACACCCTCTATCTTTGAAGTTGAAGGTGCAAAAGATGTTGCTGTAGAGAGTTTTACATTGTCTAAAAGTTATAATATGGCAGGTTGGCGTGTTGGATTTTTTGTGGGTAATCCTAAGTTGATCGGAGCATTGCAAAAGATTAAATCATGGTTTGACTACGGTATGTTTACCCCTATACAAGTGGCTGCAACCATCGCACTTGATGGACCGCAAGAATGTCAGGTGGAGATTATCGAAAAGTATCGAAAAAGACGAGATGTTTTATGTGATGCTTTTGATAAAGCAGGATGGCATATTCCAAAACCACAGTCATCTATGTTTGTTTGGGCAAAATTGCCAGCACAAGCAAGTCACCTTGGTAGCATGGAATTTTCAAAACAGCTTTTAACAGAAGCGAAAGTGGCAGTGAGTCCAGGAATCGGTTTTGGAGAACATGGTGATCAATACGTGCGAATTGCATTGATAGAAAATGAAAAGAGAATTCGTCAAGCAGCAAGAAATATTAAAAAATATTTACAAACACTTAAGGTGCAAAGTTAGTATGATAAGAGTAGGAATCATTGGTGTAGGAACTGTAGGACAAAGTGTAGCAAATATATTGGAAAAAAATAAAGCTCTTATTAGTGCTAGAGCAGGTAAAGAGATCACTGTCGTTAAAGGGGTGGTGTCAAACTTGGATAAAAAGAGAGATGTTACTATCGCTCTTTTTGACAATGTTGATGATATTCTTGATGATGAATCTATAGATATCGTTGTTGAATTAATCGGTGGTGTAGAAGAGCCTTATAAAATAGTGAAGAAAGCACTTTCAAATGGTAAGGCAGTTGTAACTGCAAACAAAGCACTTTTGGCGTATCATCGTTATGATTTACAAGCAATCGCAAAAGACATTCCCATTGGCTATGAAGCAAGCGTTGCCGGAGGTATACCGATCATCAATGCTTTAAAAGTAGGCTTAAGTGCAAATCAGATTACTGCTATCAAAGGTATCATGAATGGTACGTGTAACTATATGCTAACAAAAATGATGCAAGAAGGTGTTAACTATGCAGATGTGTTACAAGAAGCTCAGGATCTAGGTTATGCAGAAGCAGATCCAACATTTGATGTTGGTGGTTTTGATGCAGCACATAAGTTATTGATTTTAGCTTCTATCGCTTATGGTATCGATGCAAAACCTGAAGATATTTTGATAGAAGGTATTGAAGGTATCAACCAAGATGATATTGATTTTGCCAAAGAGTTTGGCTATAGCATCAAATTGTTAGCAATCGCAAAAAAGATTGATACAAAAATAGAGTTACGAGTTCATCCTGTTTTAATCAAAAATGATCAGATGATAGCCAAGATTGATGGCGTTATGAATGGGGTTAGTGTTATTGGTGATTGTGTGGGTGAAACACTCTATTATGGTCCCGGTGCTGGTGGAGATGCAACGGCTAGTGCTGTGATAGCAGATATCGTTGAGATAGTGCGAGCAGGTCAGAGTTCTCCGATGCTTGGATTTAAACGACCTTTTCAAAGTGAACATCTTACACTTATGCCCAAAGATGAGATAGAAAGTGAATACTACTTACGTATGCTTGTAGATGATGCACCTGGCGTTCTTGCAAGTATTGCCCAAATCTTAGGTAAACACGATATCTCTATTGAAACTTTTTTACAAAGACCATCTGATAATAATAAAAAAGCAACACTTTTATGCGCAACACATGAGTGTCAAGAAAAATATATTATTAATGCAATTAAAGAAATTGAAAGTTTACAAACGATTAATGCAAAGGTAGCTATGATCAGGATTGAGAGTTAGATCATGCTAATCGATTCTGTTTGTACATACTGCGGTGTTGGGTGTGACATCGCCGCGATTGTACAAAACAATGAGATTAAATCTATTTCTGCTAAAAGTGAAGGTGAAGTGAGTGAAGGCAAACTTTGTGTAAAGGGAAAGTATGGTTTTGATTTTGCCTCTTCTGCCAATAGACTAAAAAAAGTCAAAATTAAAAAAAAATTTATTGATAAACATCAACTTTTTTTACCTTCACCATTACGTAAAAAGCTTTATGCATATCATGTAGATGAAGATGGATATATTTATCCTGACTTAGACCTTGCGTATCAACTGGTAGGCTGGAAGATAAAACAGATAAAATTGCAACATGGAAATCATGCATTTGCATCTATAGGAGGAGCAAGAGGAAACTGTGAAAGTTCGTATGTGTTTCAGAAGTTTACACGAGAGGTACTAGGCTCACCACACATAGACAATTGTGCTAGAGTGTGTCATGCGCCGACGCTGAAAGGAATGCGCTCTATCATCGGAGAAGGAGCAGCTACAAATCCTTTTCGAGATATTTACCAAGCAGAGTTTATGATAGTGATAGGATCGAACACAACAGAAGGACATCCTATCGTTGCCAACAAAATCATCTCTGCTGTGAAAAAAGGTGCAAAGTTAGCTGTTTTTGATGTTCGCACAATCCCTCTGTCAAAAGTTGCCCATTACAATGCTATCATACCCCATGAAGCAAATTTACTCTTTCTCAATATGATGGCATATATAATCATCACCGAAAAGTTATATGACGTATCCTTTATCGATAATCGTTCGAAAGATTTTGAGAGTTATAAAGAGAGTCTACTCTCAGACCCTTATGCAAATCCTGAGTTTTTTCAACAAGTTGAAGGTTATGAATATCTCACTGACATGATTGTCAATATCAGTCGTGAATATGCATCTAAAAAGTCTGTTATTTTATGGGGACTTGGGATTACAGAGCATCTTGATGGCTCATATGCAGCCGCCGCAATTTGCAACTTGGCTGTTATGACTGGCAATATTGGTAAAGAAGGTGCAGGTTTGATGCCTCTTCGTGGGCAAAACAATGTCCAAGGAACTTGTGATATGGGATGTTTACCTTACTATAATCCAGACTATGAAAAGCCTTTGGTTGAAGGCAAAAAGACACCTGACATGATCAATGCCATCGAAGAGGGGGAGATCAAGGTTCTGTTTAATATGGGAGAAGATATCGCCCATATACACCCCAATCAAAATAAAATCCAAAAAGTACTTGATAAACTTGAACTGCTTGTTGTCAATGAACTTTTTGACAATGAAATCACAAAATATGCAGATATCATTTTTGGTGTCAAAAGTGCCTATGAAAAAACTGGTGTTTATGTAAATGCAGAGAGACGTATGCATTTGTCTCAGCCATTGATTGTCAATGATTTACCCGATGATTGGGAAGTGATAGCTGGTATTTCAAATGCCCTTGAAGATCCTTTAGGATATAAAAGTACAAAAGATATATGGGAGGAAGTGCAACAAAAAGCTCCAAAGCGTTTTTTGGGTGCGAGTTATGAAAAACTTGAAAAAAATCGTCTCAAAGGGATGCAATGGCCAGTTTTTGAAGAAGATACACCCATTTTGCATACAGATAGTTTTAGAACAAAAGATGGATTGGCAACATTTCGGTATAAACACTATTTTTTGAGAGGTATGGTTCGTGAACTGATCCACAAAAAACGCAATCATTTTTATCTTACAACGGGGCGTGTGATAGCCCACTATAACAATGCTGCCCAAACAAAAGAGAGCCCCAAACTATTGAAACGCCATACCGAAGATGTGGTATTAATCTCAAGAGAAGATGAATCCTATGTGCATGGAAAAAGTGAAATAGTTCTCAAATCTCACTATGGGAAAAGTAGGGCACTCAAGTATAAGTTGACAGATAGTGTCAAAAAAGGAACACTCTTTGTCTCTTTTCATCATGCAAAAAGTCATATCAATTTTCTATTTGGAGATGAATCGGATGAGTTAACAAAAACAGCACGATTTAAGTCTCTGAAGGTTTGTATTGAGTAGGCAAAAAGGTGATTTTGCAGAACAAAGAGCAGTAGATTTTTTAGCAGATAAAGGGTACAAAATTATCACGAGAAATTACCATTCTCGTTTTGGTGAGATCGATATCATCACACAAAAAGATAGTGTTTTACATTTTGTTGAAGTTAAAAGCGGTGAAGGTGATCCCATCTACAAGATCACACCTTCCAAACTCTCTAAGATAATCAAAACAGCTGATATCTATATGCAAAAAAACCGTATTGATATGGACTATTGCTTTGATGCAGTGATTGTTACCCATGAGATAGAATTTATAGGCAATATAACATTATGATAACATTTGATACATTACCACTCCCTCCCGCTATGCTTGAAAATATAAAACAACTCGGTTTTAAAGAGATGACTGATATCCAAGCACAAAGTTTACCCATCACTCTAAAAGGTGAAGACCTTATCGCACAGGCGAAAACAGGTAGTGGTAAAACAGTTGCATTTGGCATATCAATGCTTTTAAAAATAGATGTGAAAAACTTTACACCCCAAGCGATGGTCTTATGTCCTACCCGTGAACTAGCAGATCAAGTTGCACAAGAGTTACGACGGTTAGCAAGATTTAAACACAATCTAAAGATTTTAACCCTAAGTGGTGGTATGCCTATGCGTGCACAGATGCAATCCCTTGAACACGGAGCGCATGTGATCGTAGGAACGCCTGGACGTATACTAGATCACTTGAGTAAACGTACAGTTACATTACAAAAGGTTGAAACAGTTGTGCTTGATGAAGCAGATCGTATGCTTGATATGGGATTTTATGAAGATATCAAAAAGATTATCTCACATACACCCGATCAGCGACAGACATTGCTTTTTTCTGCTACATTCCCGCAAGAGATCAAAACACTTTCACGTGAATTTATGAAATCTGCAAAAAGTGTTAAAACCCAGTCAGAACATACCGAAGCAGTGATAGAGCAGAAGTTTTATGAAGTTGAGATTGATGAGAAAGAAGAATCACTTGTGAAGTTATTACAATTACAACAGCCATCTTCTGTGATTATTTTTGCAAATACAAAAGCAGAAGTGACAGCTTTGACAGATATGTTAATCGAAAAGGGTTTTAGTGCACTTGACTTACACGGAGATTTAGAACAGATAGACCGGACACAAACACTGTTGCAATTTGCAAACAAAAGTTGTGTGATTCTTGTGGCTACTGATGTAGCAGCAAGAGGACTAGATATCAAAGATGTAGAGATGGTGATCAACTATGGTTTGCCAAGACAAAAAGAAGATTATATACATCGTATAGGACGAACAGCCCGTGCAGGTAATGAGGGTAGAGCAGTTACACTTTTTACCTATAAAGAAAAACGCAAACTTGATACTTACTATGAAGATGTTACACCTGAACTGATGCGCACAGAAGAGGTTGATGAGAGTATTACTTTGTGGGCAAAGATGAAAACTATTTGTATTCATGGTGGAAAGAAAAATAAACTGCGAGCAGGCGATATACTAGGTGCTTTTGTCAGAGACATGAAGTTAGATCCAAATGATATAGGGAAGATTGATATTTTTGATTTTTATGCCTATGTTGCTATCCGCAAAGATCAGTTTTCAAAAGCATTAAACGGTGTACAAAAAGGTAAGATAAAAGGAAGAAAATTTAAAGCTTGGGCAGTATAAAGTCCAAGCTTTATCGATTTATTTCATGTGAGAACGAACACAGCGTACATGATATTCGCGACTTTTTTGATAGGGTTCTATTTCTCCATAGCTAAATGAAATACGCCAAGCTTCTTTTTCATGAGATTTTGCATAAGGTGTAGCAGTCCAAAACCTTTCATCGATGCGTATATCAAAACCATTTTTAAGTGCTGGACGGTCACGTTTTAAGTCTACGATGGTTGCGAGTTCTTGAAGTGTGGGTAATCTCCAATCAGAAAACCCATCAACTTTTAACGCTTTGCAATAAGCCATAGCATTTTCATATGACATCTCTTTTTGTGCAACAGCTGCGTTGTCTTGCCAGATCAAACCTGTTTTGTCATCTTGTTTAGATGTAGCAGCATTTAAAAGCGTGACACTGCAAAGTAGAGATATAAAAAACCATTTCATTTGCTCTCCTTTTGTGTACTAAGTGCAATATCTTTAACACATCGTACAGCATGATTTGTAGATTTGTAACTATAATAGCTGATACCATTACGAAAGTTGATAGTCCATGCACGAGATTTATTGGCAAAAAACGGTGTCGAAGTCCAGTATGTACCATTGTTTGTATATTTAAATCTGGAGTCTATGGTAGGCTTGTAATGTGTATAGTCAGTAATAGCAAAGAGTTCTTGAAATGTAGGTAGTCTCCATTGTGTTAGACCATCTAAAATGAGATTGTCACAATATGCAACAGCATCTTTAAAATCCTCCGAACTTTTTTGGGATGAAAGATTGTCTTGCCAATAAATACGTTGCTGCTTGTCTATGATAACATGATCACTTTTTGCGAGTGATAATGCATATGTAAAACATAAGAGAAGAGAAATCTTAAATATTTTTTGCATTTATAATACTCCTTTTTGAGAGAATTATATCATAATCTTATATATGGAGAGTCTTATCCTCTCCATATATTAAAATCTATATCGTAATCCGGCATAAAATGCACGTTCGCTTGTGCCATAGCCTAGCACTTGTTGGTACTTTTTATCAAGAAGATTATCTACTTTTGCATAGATATTAAATGCATCATTGACATCATAATCTGCAATCATATTTACTAGTGTATAACTTTTGAGTGTGACATCTTTAGCTGGGTAAGATGAAAAGTCTTTATCTCCACGTTTGCCTACGTATTGGATTTGTGCGCCGATATGGATATCTTTTAGACCATAATAATCAAATGATAAATTGGCAGTATGATTAGCACGACGTTTAAGCTCTTTTCCTCTGTTGTCTTGTGTTTTAAGATAGGTATAGTTAAAACTGTAACGAGAGTTGATCGCTTCTATGGTATTTTCATAAGAAAGTTCTACCCCGCTTAATTTACTTTTTCCGCTTAGGTTCCCGTATTTGAAAGTAGCAGTATCATAGTCTAAGAGATCTTTGATGCTATTATGAAAATAGGTGATGCCAAGACCTTTGTAATTGATAGTCACATCATAACTTTTTGTTGTTTCTGCTTTTAAGTTTTTATTACCGTATTTGCTATAAAGCTGAAAGAGTGTAGGAACGTTATAGGCAGTTGCATAGTTAAATGATGTCCACAATCCCTGTACATGCTCATGAAAGTGTTTAAGACCGATTTTATAGGTAAATTTGTTGTTAAAACTGCTATATGTATCATATCTTAGTGCTTCATTGAAGATGGTTTTTCCACCTAAAAGTGCATCAAAAGTATTTGTGTTGTCTATAAATAAACCTTTATTATTGTAGTTTTTATCGATTTTATTGTCATGTTTAAACTTTTTATAATCAAGACCTGCACTGATATCACCTTTAAAATAGTTATATGAAGTACCGCCATTGAGTCCTATCTCGTCAATACTACCGTCGTATTTCTTTGTAAAACTGTTTGGATACTCTCGCTGAAATTTTGATTTTTGTGCATAGAGTTTAATATGACCCCAGTCTGCTTCTTTGGTATAGTTTAAACCATAAAATTGCTCTTTTGAACTACTTGTAGAGTTTGCATCATTGGCAGCTTTAATGGGATCCATGTTGTACCCATCATAGTCGGTATCACTGTCTATGATATTGAAAAATGCCTCGATGCGATCTTCATCAGAGATAGCATAACCTGTTTTGATGTTAAATGTATTGTTTGTATAACCATCATCTTCAAAATCTCCAATATCCTTTTTTTCTGGAATTTTGGCACTAAACCCATCTGTTGACAATCGTTGTGCATCAAATGAGATATCAAATGCATCCTGTTTATAGGTGGTATTGAGGACGTATTTTTGTGTATTATAACTACCGTATTCAAGATTTAGTGCTGCTCCAAAACCATCTTTTGTAGCTTTTTTTGTGATGATATTAATCACACCTGCACTAGCATCTGCACCCCATACACCAGACTGTGCGCCTTTGATCACTTCTATTTTTGCGATATTTCCTGTTAAAAGATGTTCAAACTGAGCACCATTTAAGCCAGTTGGATCATTGTACCGTACTCCATCAATCAAAACTAAAACACGTTTAGAATCAAAACCACGTAGTAGCATAGAAGTGGATTGACCTAAGCCTCCATTGCTATAAGTAGAAAAACCTGCAACTGAAGAGAGTACTTGTGGTACAGTGATAAAGTCTCTTTGTGCTATATCATCAGCAGTGATAACATCAACATTGGCAGTGACATCATGAAGTGATTGGGATGTTTTAGAAGCGGTTGTAACGGTGATCTTCTCAAGTTTTGTTTGGTTGGCTGTGAGATTTACAGCAAGCAGTGCAGTGGCAAGTAACGATAAGTGTACTTTATGCATAGGTATCCTTTTTGTATATGTGATTTTGTTGTAGTATGTATTGGAGTTCAAAATTGAGCGTATATTTGACGATATCTGTATAGCGTTTACAATATGTCATGATTTGGGTAAAAAATTTGTGTAGCAGTATGTTGATTGAAGTGACCATCATACCAAAAAGCGTAAAATAGTTTTTACAACCTTTGATCATTTTTTACCTTTTCTCTTTTTTGAAAGGCTATGGTATCGTATGGTTTCTTTTAGTTTGTTGAGCTATTCTACGTAGACAGTGTCCCAGAGATTTACGATATTGTAGAGTGTTTTGATATCTCTGTTATACATACGTATACAACCATGTGAAGCAGCTTTCCCTATAGAGTGAGGATTATTTGTACCATGGATACGGTAAGCAGTAGAACCCAGATAAAGAGCCCTCGCACCAAGAGGATTACGTTTCCCACCGGGGACAACAGTGGGAAGAAAAGGTTCTTTTTCGAGCATCTTAGAAGTGGGTCTCCATGAAGGCCATTTAACCTTTCTAGTGATCAAAAAAGCACCGTAAAACCTATCTTCCTCCTTCTTCCCAACGGCAATAGGAAATGAATATGCCAAATCATCTCCTAATATATAATAGAGCCTTTTTTCATCTGTACGTATGACTATAGAACCTGGATTTTTATCACTCGGGAAATAGACCATATCTCGATCTAAACCCAGATCAATAACCCTCGCCATAGTAACACAAGTGAATAGTGTGAGAAATAAAAAAATGATAGATTTTTTCATGATTTACCTTGTATATAACTACAAGTAAATCGGAAAAAAATGGATTAAATAAACATAAAGAAATAACTTTTATATCCGATGTACATTTATGATCAGAAAAGTATTATTTAAGCTCAATAGAGTTTTTAATAATGATTGAATTTATTAGTAGGAGTTTTATATGGAGTTTATTAGAAAATTTATGGATAAGATGAAATACAGTGCTAAGTTTACACTAATCATTGTGTTTGTCGTTGGTTTTGCATCGTTTATGATGTATCAGATTATTGCAGCCCATAATACAAGTATTGCATTTTCTAGTCTGGAAATCAAGGGGGCAAAGTTATTGCCGGATTTAAAGCAACTATTGGTTGATACACAAAAATTAAGAGGGTTTACAGATTTATATCAAAATGGCAAAATTTCTTTACAATCACAAGTCAATTCTCAACAATCAATTGTGAAAAAAGATTTAGAAAAAGCCAAAAAAAGTGTGGTCTTGGCAAATTTAAAAGAGACTGTACCTTTGTACAATAAACTCTATTCAAAGTTGACTTCTTTGATGGATAACTATAGTACACAAGATGTTAAAACAGTTTTTAAAGCATACACTAATACCGTAGAGGATGAGTTGGCTTTTATCGTTAAAGTGGGAGACATGTCAAATCTGATACTTGACCCTGATTTAGATACATTTTATCTTATGGATGCTGTTATAAACAAATTACCTGTGATTACTGAAAACATCGGAAAATTACGAGAGATGGGAAGTGCTATACTGGCAAAGAAAGATATAAATTCAGAAGCATTGATTGCATTGACACGATTTACAGAGGGAATTAAAAATAATCTTTCTTCTACATCTAGTGGTTTTGAGTCTGCATATAGTTACAATTCTAACTTAAAACAAAAAATAAATCCTTCTTTTGCTCTTTTTAAAGAAAGTGCACAAAGCTTTGAAAACACTACAAACAATCTATTGAATAAAGATTTTTCTTTATCTCCAAATGAATATTTTGATAAAGGAACTTCGGCTATCAGTAAAGCAGTTACTCTATATGATGCAAGTTACAAACATCTTGTGAAACTTTTGACTAAAAGAGTTGATAAATTAAAAAGTGAAAGAACTATGTCTTTTATAGAGGAAGGCGTATTTTTCTTCTTGCTAATAGTTTTATTTTATGCACTCTATAGCTCTATTACAAATGCTATACAATCTATGAGGAGGCAGTTTAGTGAGATAGCTAAAAATAAAGACTTAACAAAAGATATCACTCTTGAAGTAGAAGATGAACTTTTAGAGATAGCAAAAGCATATAATAATATGAGAAAAGAACTAAATAAAGTTATGACAAAAGTTCAAAATATCTCTTCAAATGTTGCAAATGAAACAGAAAAAGAAAAGAGTACAGCACTGGAAGTTCAAGAAAGTGCCTCTGTTCAAGTAAAATTACTTCAAGTGAGTAAAAGCATAACTAATAGCGTCAGTAGCTCTTCAGATACAGCAGCACAAAAAGCAGAACAAACAAGCGAAACTTTGAGTGAATCTTATAGTTCTTTAGAAAATATGATTGATGCTCTGACAGATACGATACAGAATATTGAACAAAACTCTGAACAAACAATTCAAATGAAAGAACAAATAGATTCTGTTTCACAGCAAACACAAGAGATTCGTTCTATTTTGGGAATTATAAAAGATATAGCAGAACAGACAAATCTTCTTGCCCTTAATGCAGCTATAGAAGCAGCACGAGCAGGCGAGCATGGACGAGGTTTTGCAGTTGTAGCGGATGAAGTGAGAAAGCTTGCTGAAAGAACACAAAAAAGTCTTACAGAGATAGAAACGACAACTTCAATGATAGTGCAAGGTGTTGTTGAAACACAAAGTGCTATTGATGGATCAGCTACACAAGCTGAAAAGGTTATTGTCAAAACTCAAGATGTTATTAAACTAGCAGATGATACGAAAGAAAAAACCTTGCATTCGATGCAAAATTCACAAGAGATGAAAAAAGAAATAACAAATATAAACTCTAAAATGAGAGAATTAGTAAACACATCTAATAAAGTGGAGGATTCAGCATATAAAAATAGTGAGATAGCTAAAAATCTCTTAGAAATTTCATCAGATGTTTCTAAGAATGTATTTGAATTAGATTCAGATATTAAACAGTTTAGTATTTAGAAATCCAAAACACCCCTCATCCTCCATGGCATTGTAAAAGTGTTCTTTGTGGATCGGCGATGTATTTGTAGCCGTTGTAGATGGTAAAGATTCCGTAGACTATGACTAAGATCGCGGCGAGTTTGATCATGGTGTTTCTGAGGGAGGTTTGTTTAAAAAGTCCGACAAAAAAGCCTAGTGAGAAAAGTGCGGGGATGGTGCTTATGCCGAAGATGAACATGACCACTGCTCCCCACAGTGGACTGCCTGTACTAGCTGCGGTGATGGCAAAGAAGTATACGAAGCCGCAAGGCAGTAGACCGTTTAGCATACCAAGGATAAAAAAGCTGCTGAGGGATTTTGAGTTTAAGAGTGTGCGAAAACTTTCTTGATACCATCTGCTTTTTGAGAAAGAGTGTTCTATGAGTGTTAGAAATTTGACTTTACCGATGAGTGAAAGACCGGCTAAGATCATCAGTACGCCTGCGACGATCCAGAGTGTACCATTGGCGATGTTATTAAAAGTAGCCACGCCACCTATATATCCAAAGATTGCTCCTAGAAAAGTATAGGTGATGATACGTCCTGCTGAGTAGCTTAGATGTGCGATGGCTTGTTTTATTTTTCCCCATTTATCATCGACTTTGGTGCTGGTATAGGCTAAAACGATACCACCGCACATACCAACACAGTGACCAAATGAACCTAAAAAGGCGATCGTCATGATACTTAAGAGATTGATAGAGTCCATCTAATATCCTAATAATTTTTTTCGTATTCTTGGATCTGTAAGATTTTCACCGCGAAGCATCTTTAGACGCATCTCATCAAAGTTGATGTAGCCTTTTTTATGTACTTCTCTTGCCCCAAAACCATAGTGCATCGGTGTTTTATCTGTTTGTGCATACCACGCTTTTTTGGCATCGATCCATTTATGTGTATCAAATGTTTTTACCCATAGCGTGGCTTTATCTGTAAATGCTTTGTCTTTGAGCCATTTGATCATGCATCCAGGATCATCAAAAAACCAGGTATTGCCATTTGGTGCGATCACTTCGCAAGCGTGGGTTGTATCGGTGATGACCATGCGACACTCGGTGTCATTGACATGTCCTTTTTTGATGGGAAGTGGGAGTTTTTGGATATTGCCTTTTTGGATTGTGATCATCTCTTCTTTTTTAGATAACGACAAAAAGAGGATTGCTGCGACTGCTAGGATCAAGATGATGGTTAACATCGGTAAAAGTTTTTTCATAACCAGACTCCATTTTTGAGATAATAGACCAATACATAACTACTACATAGTATGACAAAAATTGTGTTAAAGAGTATTGTATAACGGTATAGTTTTGGTTCTTCATGGTTTATGAAAAGTTTTAAGATAAAGTTTGAAATACCAAAAAATACACCTAAAAATAGTGTAGACCATAAAAGATATCCCACATAATAGTACTCTTTTTGTAGCATACAAAAAGGACATTTGTGGGTTGGTAGTTGGTAAATATATGTACCAAAAAAATGTACAACACTTTGGTAACCCATATAAAGAAATAGCAAAGATATAACAAATAGCAGTGTGTGAGAATGTTGTAGTGAAAGTAAAATCGTAAGTGCATATAATATGTAAAAAATCACTACTAACATGGAGATATCGAGATTAAAAGGTATGGTATTTGATCCAGAGATTCCAAAGATCGCTGAGCAACACTGTACAACGTCACTGGTTGAGATATGTGAAAAATAAGCGATATCCAAAATATACTCTAAACTTAACAAGCCAAAGATAAAAAGATAAAACCAAAATTTGGTTTTGATATAAGGATATTTTGTAGATTTTTGATCTAGGTGATTGATGATAAGCCAGATACCAACACAAAAAAGTATGATAATCTTTAAAAAAAGTAAAGCATTTCCGTAGTCATTTGCACTGATAACGCCAGCTCCACACATAGCGCCAGGGATAAGGAGTGCTAGTTTATCTATCGTATAGGCAAAGTAGGGCAATAAAACAATTTTACAGACCAAGGTAAAAAAGATGATAGTGACGATCAAAAAAGCACGTTTTTCAAGGTTGTATTGTTTGGTTGTGGTAGCGGTAAAATCCCATGATCTTAAAATACCAATAGTTCCTATAAAAGCGATGATAGAGAGTATATAGAGGATGCTTTCACTAAAAAGAAAGATCAAAACTTGATTTGATAAAAAGATATCCATTTTTATACAAGCTCTCCATTGTTCATGTGGATGACTTGATTGATCTCTGGTAGATTCTCAAAGATGCTATCGTGCGTGGCGATGAGGATTGTAAAGCCTTTTGCTTTTAGTGTTTTGATAACGTCTATAAACTTTAGGGCATTTTCTTTATCGAGATTGGCGGTGGGTTCATCACAGAGGATGATTTTAGGTCTGTTTACGAGTGCTCTGGCGATGGCACAACGCTGTTTCTCTCCACCTGAAAGATCTTTGGCTGTTGTCTTGGCTTTATGTGAGATATTTGCTAAGTTCATAGCATCTGTCACTTTCGTGTTGATCTCTTTTTGCGAAAGTCCTAAGGGAATGAGTGGGATGGTGATATTTTCTGAAACACTGAGTGTGTCAAAAAGATTAAAGGCTTGAAAGATAAATCCTATATCTTCATTGCGAAATCTGGAGGCATGCAGGTCTGGCAGTTTTGCTACTTGTTTATCATGTACGATGACTGCACCACTGGTTGGTTTGAGCAATGAGGCGATAATCGCCAAAAGAGTAGATTTACCACTGCCACTGACTCCAGAGAGGATGACCAACTCATTTTCTTTGACTTCAAAAGAGATATTTTTAAGTGCATGAAATGCTGTTTGTGTATTTGGATTGAATGTTTTATAGAGATTTTTTACGTGAATCATTTGAGTGCCTCATTTGCATCTGTGATAGCGATCTTCCATACAGGGATAAGGACAGATGCTATAAAAGGAACGATGAAAAATAAGAACATAGAACTGAGCATACCAAAGTCTATAACCGGTGTGAAAGTAACAGAGTTTTCAAGGTTTCCAAATCCTAAAAATATATCTTTCAAAAGAGGTGCACCTGCATAAAAAACATATCCATATGCGATCAGTAGACCAAGTAAAAAGGCAAGCAGTGCGATACTAAGTGTCTCTGAAATCTTTAGTGTGATGATATCTTTGATACTCCAACCCACAGCTCGCAAGATTCCTATCTCTTTTTTATCACTGTTGTTGATCATGGAGTAGCGTTGAAAGAGAATCAACATGAATGTGATAAGCAAGATAGTAAAAAGTAGCAGAAAAATCCCACCTTTGTAGTTAAAAATGTTTTCATACGCTTTTTGTAAACTCTTCTTGGTGATGATACGTGTGTCATAGTTTTGTGAAAGCAGTTTAAATTTAATATTTTCACGTTCGCTGGGATTGGGAATATCGAGAATGATATCGGTCGCTTTGTCTTGTGAAATACCCAAAATCTTTCGTGCGAGGTTGATATCCATCAAGATGAGATCATTTGCTATAAGGTTGCTATCGTGTGGTAAATCATCAAAAATGTATACTTTTTTATCTGAGCCATCAGGGGTTGAAAAGTTAAAAGAGTCTTCATAATAATGTTCATGAAGATAGTTTCGTACACCTTCTCCTATGATCATATGGTCTTTGGAGAGAAAAGATTTAATATCCATTTTTTGGGTGAGCTTATTTATCCAAGTCGTTAACTGTTGATCAAAAAAGTCTATGCCTATGATTGTAAAATAGTGTTTACGATCAGGTGTAAAATAACGCCCAAAAACTCTAGGTGCTACGTAACTAACCCCTCGAATATCACTAAACTTGTCAACCAATGCGACAGGTATATCTACACTCCTGCCACCACGTATCTTTTGAATCGTAAAATCAGGTTGTTGCCCTAAAGAGAGTAGGGCATCGTGTTTGATAGAAGAGGAAAGAAACATAAATGATGCTAGCAGTGTTACCAGTATCACAGAGACGATAAAGATAGCAATATGTTTAGATCGATGTTTGTAAACGAGTAAGAAAAGAAAATTGATAAAACTATTTTGCATAAACAAATCCTAGATAGTCGATGGGTTGCATCTTGGGATATAGATAAATACGGTAATCTTTATAAGCACGGATAGAGGGTTCAAGATACTGTACACTAAGCAAAGGTGGTGGTAGCATACTCAATGCACTGATTGTTTGTAGCTGATGTTTTTTTTGCTGATCTACAGCATATCTACTATCTATGATCATGGCAACAAAAAGTGCCCCTAAAACAGAAAATAAAAAAAGAAAGATAGTTGATGGTTTCGTCTTATTCTCCTAGTAGAGATAATCTTCTAAAATTTCGTCAAATTTTATAATCTTTTTGCCTTTATGCTCCTGAAAAAAAGTTTTTGCATCATTTTCTGAAACAAAAGGAATCAGCTCTTCTCCCATCGGTCCATAAACATTTGATCCTATCACAAAATATGCTTTTTTAGCATCAATAGGTGTCAGCGTATAAAAATCATGGACATAAATATGATGGAATTTTTCTTTAGGATGGTTAAAATAATACTTCATCATATCTTTCACCCCATCAAAATAAAGCTTATGATTTTTAGAATCTTCTATAACCGTTACCCATTTTGGATATTTGGCAACAAACATGCCACAGATAGGGCATTTTGCATCTTTTGGAACTTTGATAGAAGTTGGTATTTTCTCTTTGTCTGCTGAGGTAGTAAGATATGTTGCAACTGCTAAAAGTTGTTTTTGCGAAAGAGGTGAGCAAAGTTTTTGTGCGTTGATCTTTGTTTTTGCATCTTCTATATCTATAAAATGTTCTTTTTGGAGTTTATCTTTATCGCACATAACCGATGCTATTTTTGCACCTTTCTTTTGCAATAAATCTACTTGTGAAGCATGTAAAACAAATGTCATAACGATAACTAACATAAAAATCTTTCTCATTTTATAACAATCCTTTTGTATAAAAAGATACTTTCGTGTGTAGTAGTAGGAGGTGTGTAGTATGTCTTTGAAAGTATCTTTGTATGTGATTATAGGATTTAAGTGTTAATTTTGTGTTAAATTTAAATCCTTGCCTCGTTTTTGAAAAACATATTTGTCTCCTTTAACACCTGTAAAAGGTGGTACGTGTGTTTGTTCAAACATATCGTATCCAGTTTTTAGGTTTAACCAAAAAGGATACCAATAGTTTTTTTGGTATGTTAAAAGTCTTTTATTTTCCATCCGAAAGGGGTAAATGGCAACATAGAAAAATGGTTTTGTTTTAAGGGAAGCCTCAGCCATCTTATAGATCTCTTCTATTTGTGTATTACCCATCGCAAAACATCCTACGGAAGAGCATTTCCCATGGATCATGATGTAGTCACCTGTTCTATGATTATTTCGGTCAAAACGATTTGGATATTGGATATTTAAGGCGAGATGATAGTGACTGTTAGGTTGAAGGCTCTTTTTAGTGATGGCATAAACCCCTTCTGGACTTTGTTTATCTCCTGACTTTAACTTGGGTCCCAGTTTGCCTGAATAGGAGCAGATAGGATATTTTTTGAGTAAAACATAGTTTTTGTCTTTTTGCCCCCACAATTCTAACTCTCTTTCATGTTTAAAAATACGTATATAGATAGGTGTGCCTACGGTGATATTGTTACGTAAAAGTGCCTGATCAAGAGGTACTGTATTTGGTTGGAAACAGACTCTTGGTAAAGATACTGTATTTCTTGTTTGAACTTTTTTGTTTATTCTATTTTCTTTGGTACTGCAACCTAAAAATAGTGTAAAAAATAGAAAGAACAAAAGATATAAATAATTTTTAAAAATATGCATTTAAAAATTATAACATTTTTTTGTATAATCAAGAAAACCATTTTAAAATTAAGGAAAAAACATGGGTCTTATGGATATTTTGATGCAAGCAGGCGGTGGTTCACTTTTGAATCAAGTAGCAAAACAAGCAGGGGTTAATCCTGACCAGGCACAAGATTTGATCAAGTCTGTCGGGAGCGCTATGTTTGGGCAAGTAAAAGGACGTGTTGAAAGTCCAAAAGTGAATTCGACTAAATTAGAAGATCTGTTAAAAGATAGTAAGTATGCCAATATGCTTGACAAACCAGAAGAGCATCTTCAAAATCCTCATATGAAAGAACGGGGAAATGACATCTTAAGTTATATCACCGGTTCAAAAGAGGGAAGTCGTGAAGTGGCATCTCAGGTATCTAAAAAGACAGGATTTGATGTTTCTATCATCAAGTCACTATTGCCGATGTTAGCACCTTTGGTCATAGGATCGTTAACAAAAGGTCTTGCTAGTGATGATGTACCAGTGAACATGAAACCAAGCAACTCCGGAGCAGGTGGATTGATGGGAATGCTTGATTTTGATAAAGACGGTAGTGTTTTAGATGATGTCGCGGGATTGGCGATGAAATATATCTTTTAAGCGTAAAAATGAGGGTTCGCTTACCCTCTCTTCATAAAAGTAGCTTTCTTTCTAAATCATGTTATAATCATAGATTCATGAAAAACTAAATCAAATCATATAGGACTTTATTTGCAATATTTAATCGATTTTTTAGAGTCAAAAGATGTCACAAAATCAAAAATTTATAGTCAACTCAAATGCTCGCAAGAAGAAGCCCATATTTTAAAACATATTACATCCAGACATATTAAAGGCAATGAAGAAAATTCGGTTTTTTTAATCTTAGATGAACTTTTTTCGGTTGATAATTATGAATATATTGAAAAACTTCCTCTTGTTAAAAATTTGCTTGATCTAGGCTGGATAGTACAAAGCAGTTTTGCACAGATAAAAGTGGGGGATGTTTCTAACTTGGAGCTTATAAACTCTTCTGTTGCATTGAGTAAAAGTTTTGAAAAACTTTTGGAAGAGGGTACTTTAGAAGTTGAGTTGCCACAGTCAACGCCCTATAGTGACCACTTGGAGTATCTTCGAGATCAGTTTCAACGTATCGAACTATATCAGAAAATAAGCACGATCAGACACAATTATACAAAAAAATCACTGAGTATTGATCGTTTGGAAAAGCGTTTGAAGCAGTTAGAAAGTAGAATCAAAGACAGGATAGCGGTTACAAAAAATGAACTAGCAGCGGAGAAAATGTTTCAAGAGTTTTCTTTACAAGATAAAGAGCAAATCATCTTTTTAGCGTTATTAAAAGAAGAGTATTCAGGAGAACTTGAAAGTTTAAGAGAGATGAATACATTGATCAATCTGGTTAGTGAAAATGATTATGACAAGATTAAAAATCGTTCATTGTTGGAAGAAAATTCTACACTGATCGATGAAGAGATTATTGATTATGATGAGATGTTGACTGCTTTTGGTGGGGTGACACGAAGTTTTTTTATCAATGAATCGTATTTGCATAAAATCATACATCCTCACAAAAAAGTACAAAAGAAAAAACGTATCAAAATCGATTCATTGGTAAAGGAACAGGATATTTTTGAACTGCTTTCTCCTAAAACAGATATAGGTGATGTGGTACTAAACCCTAAAACAAAAGAACTGTTGGACAATATCTTAAGGCATATGGATAAAGAAGTTGTCAAGCGTTTGAAAAAGTGGGGAATTCAAGATAAAAAAAGTGGTTTGGATGCTAGACTTATTTTTTATGGACCTCCAGGAACTGGTAAAACGATGACAGCACTTTCACTTGCAAAGTCTCTAAAGCGAAAAGTATTGAGTTTTGATTGTTCTAAGATACTCTCTATGTATGTTGGTGAGAGTGAAAAAAATGTACGAAAAATATTTGATACCTATAAAGAACTCAGTATAAAAACCAAAACAGATCCCGTACTACTTCTTAATGAAGCAGATCAGTTTTTAAGTTCCCGAACAACTGGTCCCGGTGGAGGAGCAGATAAGATGCACAATCAAATGCAAAATATCTTTTTAGAACAGATTGAAAAGTTTGATGGTATATTAATCGCAACTACCAATCTTTTAGAAACGATTGATCCTGCCTTTTCTAGAAGATTTAATTATAAGGTAGCGTTCGATAAGCCAAATTTGGAACAACGCAAGATATTGTGGGGCAAGATGTTACCAAACAACGCAGATTATGAAGAAGACTTTGATATAAAAGAGCTTGCACACTATGAACTAAGTGGTGGACAGATAGAAGTTGTTATCAAAAACTGTGCATTATCAGTTGCTGTGAAAGATGAACCTGTTTTTACGCTTGAAGAGTTTAAAAAGTCGATAAAAAGGGAACTAGGTGGTGCTTTTGGTGAGACAAAAACAATGGGCTTTGTTTCATAAATACACATGATAAGAATACTTTATTTTTTCCATGTGTATATTTTCTGTTTTATATAGTATAACCAACTAACTTCTTCTCTAAAATGTAGCAATATGTTACAG
>JALULO010000213.1 GCA_027056215.1 Campylobacterales bacterium
TATAGAACTCGAATATGCACTGGGTAAATGGGTGATGCTTTTTTCTATCCATACAGGTTATACGTCGCAACGATATATGAGTCGAAATACCTATGTCGACTTTGAAAAAGAGGCTATTGCCCTGCGTAAAAAAGGGTATTTTATCACAGATCTAGCTACTGGTTGGTGAGATTATAATAAAAAATTAAAATTTAATTAACATTTCTCTCTAAAAAGTATAAAAAAATAATTTTATTTTCCGATATTCCTTAAAAGTTACTAAAAGGAGTATATATGGTATTAAATATTTGGATAATCAGTGCGATTATCTTGGCTACGGTAGTGGTGTCAAAGTTGATTGCAAAAAAAACTGCTACAGTAGATGTCTTGTGGCTGATTATATTTGGAGCATTGTTTGCAAATATCGGTTTGTTACCGATGGAAAATGAAACACTAGATATCATAGGTGAATGGGGTATCGTTTTTATCATGTTTGCACTTGGTTTTGATGAAGATTTGTCACACTTCCATGAGGGATTGTTACGAAGTTGGGGAATCGCTTTGATTGGCGCAATTTTTCCTTTTTTTGCGGGGTATTTTACAGCACAGTTCTTTGGATATGATACAAATTCGGCATTGTTATGGGGTTTGACAATGACTGCCACTGCCGTGAGTTTGACGATGGTCACACTCAAAAATGAAGATATCCACAAAACAACAGCCGCTACGGGAATCATGACAGCAGCGGTGATAGATGATGTTTTATCTTTGATTGGTGTTGCCATCGTTGTGCCGATTGTGATGGCTTCATCTGCCACTGCTGTTGGTGTTGCCGAGGGTGGGATGGATATCATGATCTTGGGTTTGATACTCTTAAAAGTGGTAGTTTTCTTTTCATTGGTGATTGTATTTGGATTATTTGCTTTTCCTGATAAAGTACCTGCAAAGCTGCCTGCAAAACCTACACTTTGGCAAATTGCAGATTTTTATTTTACCAAGATCTTTCAGTTTATCAATGTTCGAGATCTTTTACTAGCGTATAGAGGTGAGTTTACACCATTGATCATGATCTCTATCGCTATGAGTCTGGGTGCGATTGCGTATTTGTTTGGTTTCCATCCTGCTATCGGTGCTTATATGGCTGGGTTATTTTTGAAAAAAGAGTATTTTATATTTGATACTAAAGAAGAGCGCAGGGTAGATCAGCATTTTGAAAATTCTAAAAATGTGGTAGATCACATCGCTTTTACTGTTTTTGGTCCTATCTTTTTTGTGACGTTGGGTATGAAGATTCATTTTGATTTAGCGATTTTGAGTGGTATATTGCCAGCTATATTGGTTTTGTTTTTGATGGTTTTTGTTTTTCAGATAGCTTCAGCTGCACTTGCTGCACGATATACAGGAAACTATAGTTTTGAAGAGAGTGTTATGATAGGTTTTGGGATGCTCGGACGCGCTGAATTGGCTTTTATCGTGATTAATCTTGCTTATACAGAACATCATATCATCAGTGATGCACAGTTTTCTACACTGATCTTTACACTATTTTTGCTTAATATTTCTGTTCCATTGATGATAAAATGGTGGAAACCTTATTACCTCAAAGAGAAAGAGTTTACACTTTTAGGTAGAGGAGTTGAATTATTTAAAAAAAGAACAAATAGTCATCAATGAATAATCCAAATAGCACACTAAGTGGTAATCTATCTTCGCTTAGTGTACAAATCTTTGTGCAATTGTTTGGACATGGTGTTTATCCATTTCTAGCAATGTCGCGATTTGTGTTACATCAAATGCTTCAAGATAATACAATTGTAAAAAGTTGATCTCTTCTTGTGTTAGTGTGTTGAGGTTATGTTGTTGTAATATTTCTTGTAAAGTGATAAAGTGTGATATTTCAT
>JALULO010000214.1 GCA_027056215.1 Campylobacterales bacterium
CTTGTAAAATACCTTATAAAACCTATCCAAGAAGAGCTTTTACATGAAGCGTTAGAGATTTGTGTATCAAAACTAGAGCATAGGGCTAAAAGTGTTGAGAGGTTGACAGAGGTTCACTATTTTGATACCTTTAACAAAACGCTATTGCATTTAGATGATTTTGTAAAACTAACGGCAAATGAGATAACATTTTTAACGCTATTGATAGAGCAAAAACAGAGAGTTGTGACTTATAGAGAGATAGAAAACTATATCTGGGATGGAGAGTACATGAGCGAAGATGCGATTAAAGGGCTTGTGAAAAATTTGCGGAAAAAAATTTCAAAAGAGGTTATACAAAATCATTCCAAACTCGGCTACAAGATAAAACTATACAATGGATAAAGCCCTAAAATACAAACTAGCTGTAGTTGGTGCAATATTTCTTATATTTTTAGTAAACTATAAAAATGTTATCTTTCTAAAACCTCATATCTATTCACATTATCCACTCTCGGCAGTTATCATTTCTGCTATTTCTCTTGGCATGATTTTCTCTGTTGTAGTCTATAATCTTGCCATCTACTTTTACACAAAACAGAGACAATATATTTTTTATGCTTTGGCACAATTGGCTGTTTTATTTTTTTTAGTGACACTCGAAAGCCTCTATATCGCACCTTTTAACATGCTGTATGGCATAGATAGTTTAAGAGTTCATTCACTTTCTCGTATCTTTCTTTTGATATTTTCAATGCTGTTTATCCGTGAATTTTTACAGACAAAAGAGATTAAAACATTAGATACGATTATCACTTGGGTACTTTTCTTGGCATATATCGACATACCCATCGCACTTATAACAGAGCAAAATATCATAACAAATCTCATCCCAGTATACATCTTCATGTGGCTAGTAGTCTCAGAATCTAATCGTTTGGTGAAGAAAAAAAACACTCCATTTTATCTCTTTTACATCGGTTGGAATCTGGTTATCGTCATGGCTATTTTAGTCTATACAGGACTTACAAGCTTTATAGATAATGATTTTCCATTTTTACATCTTGCATTTTCAATCGAGTCCATTTTGCTTTCACTTGCTATAACTTACAAGATAAAACTCCTCCATGACGAAAAAGAAGAACAACAAACCCTACTTTTACAACAATCCCGACTAGCATCCATGGGAGAGATGATAGCGAGCATCGCACACCAATGGCGACAACCACTAACACATCTATCATATGTGTTTATGAATATCAAAAAAAATAGCCACAATCCACAAACGGTAGAGAAAAAACTACAAGAGGCAAATGAACAACTCTCATACATGTCAAAAACTATCGATGATTTTAGAAACTTTTATAACCCCTCAAAAAAGAAAGAGGAGTTCGATATAAAAGCAGCTTGTGAAAATTCAGTAAATATTGCAAATATTCCAGTAGAGATTGATGAACAAAATTCTTTTACATTTTATGGCAATAAAAATGAATTTGAACAAGTGATTTTAAACATACTAAACAATGCAAAAGATGCCAAAAGCGATGTCTGTATACAGATCATAATCGATAAACCGACAATAACCATCATCGACAATGCAGGAGGAATTGATAAAAAATATCTTGATAAGATTTTTGATCCATACTTTAGCACCAAAAAAGGAAGCGACGGCATAGGACTGTATATCGCTAAAACGATTGTTCAAAAAGAGATGGGCGGGAAACTTAGTGTTGAGTCTAAAAATGAAAATACACGTTTTATGATTTCATTACAATAGCCCCATACCAAACAACCGAAAAAGCGTCTATCGCCTGATGGATTTCTTGTTCGCTAAATCCACCAAATCCCATGCGTATGGCTTCAAAATCTCCTCCACAGCGTTCTTTGGCGAAGTATAGTTTGATTTTGGCATCTTGTGCAGATTTTTTAAACTTTTCCCAGTCAAATGGTACAGTTGGGTAAATCAAGATTGCAAGTCCACCGCCTTGGGCGAGTATGGTCATAGTATTTGCCAACTTTTTTTGAAGGAGATTTCGCATCAAATCATGTTTTTTTTTGTTTAGGGTACGAATCTTTCGGACGTGTTTATCCCAGTATCCATGAGAGATAAAAAGTTCAAGTGTTTTTTGTGTTGTGAGGGAGACTCTAGGAAAGTGGGCATCGTAACTCTCTTGGTATAAGGGCATGAGATGTTGTGGTAAGACCATGTAAGCGATTCTAAGAGCAGGGGAGAGGGATTTTGCAAATGTACCAAGATAGACAACACGGTCATATTTATCCAATCCTTGTAGTGAGGGGATAGGGCGGTTTGTGTAGGCAAGTTCGCTATCATAATCATCTTCGATGATGAGTCCATCTTTTTGGTTGATATGGTGAAGCAATTTTACACGATTTGAAATGGGCATTGTCACACCTGTTGGGTACTGGTGTGAAGGGGTGATGTAGACTATGTTGGCTTTAGATTGTTGTAGTGCTTGTATATCCAATCCCTTTGTATTGATACCAATCTTATCGATATGATAACCATACGAGGCAAAGATTTTTCTTGCGATGTGATAACCTGGGTTTTCGATCGCGAAGTGATTATACTTGTGTTTTACCAGTTTGGCGAGTAAGCCCATAGCATCACTGAAACCTCCGCAGATGATAATCTGACTTGCCTCACAGACAACACCACGGGATGCGATAAGGTATTTGGCGATCTCTTCTCGTAGTCCAAGTTCCCCTTGACCATCAGGATAAGAGCCGAAATCAAGTGTGTCATCAATCGCTTTTGTAAAAAGTCGTTTCCACGTTTTTAGAGGAAATGAATCTTTGGAAAGTTTGGCAGGAAAGAAATCGTATTTATAGGTTATCTCTTTGGTCTGGGGCGTTGTTTTAAGGTTCTGTTTTGTTTGGAAACTATCAAAATAGATATCACTGACGAAGTATCCTCTTTTGGGATAACTCTCGATATAGCCCTCTGCATAAAGCTGTCCATAGGCTGTCTCAACTGTGTTTTTGCTGAGGTTATATAGTGATGCGATCTTTCTGATGGAGGGTAATTTCTCTCCTACAGCGTAGTTTTTCATGATATCTTTTTTTAGTGCTTCATAGAGTTGAAGATGTAGTGGTTTTTTACTATGTTGGTTGATGATATACAAAACTGTCCTCATAAAATATAAATATTTTGGCACTTGATATAAGTACACTTGTAGTTTATAATAGTGTTTCTAAAAAGGAGTTTTTATGAAAGAAGTATTTGAAATCAAAGATCAAAAGAGTATTTACCAAGTTTTAGAGAGTAGTGAGTATGGTACGTTGGCGATATGTGCCAAAGATAGACCCTATAGTTTACCGCTTAATTTTGCCACAATCGGTGATACTGTCTATTTTCATGGGGCAAAAACAGGTAGAAAGATGGATCTGCTTAAACAAAATAGTTTTGCCTCTTTTAGTGTTGTTCAGCCATACGCCATGATACAGTCATATTTTAGTACAGATGATGATCTCGCATGTCCGGCTACACAGTTTTTCAAATCGGTGATTATAGATGGCAAGATTTCTTTTGTACATGATTACGATGAAAAAGTTGAAGCACTTTGGGCACTCATGCGAAAGTTGCAACCAGAAGGTAGATACAGAGCTTTAGATGATGCAGCATATCAAAAGATGATCAAGGCAACAACTGTCTATAAACTGATTCCAAAAAGTATCAAAGCCAAGTATAAATTTGGACAGCACTTAACCCAAAAACGTTTTGAGAAGATCATATCTCACTTAGAAACCAGAGGTAAAGTTTTAGACCAAGAAACAATCACCATGATGAAAAAGCACAGGAGAAAAGATGCAATATAAAATAGCAGAAATCAAAGATATAGAAGGTGTTTTAAAACTTCATGCAAAATACCAAATAGACACGATCAAAGAAGAAGATAAAAAAGATGGTTTTGTTACCACCGCATTTACAAAAGAGGAGTTAACACAGCTTATAGAGCAAGAAAAAGGACTTTTTATAGCCGTAGAAGGTGATGAAGTTTTGGCATACGTGATGGCTGCGTCATGGGCATTTTGGTCAAGATGGAAAATGTTTGCTTACATGATTGATGCATTACCCAAACTCTCTTATCATGGAACACAACTTTCAGTTGAAAACTCTTATCAGTATGGACCGATTTGTATAGATAAACGTGTAAGAGGAACAAGTGTTTTGCACAATATATTTTCTTTTTCTAAAGCTGAGATGTCAAAATCTTATCCAATTCTTGTGACATTTGTAAACAAGCAAAATCCACGCTCTTTTGCAGCACATAGCCGTAAACTTGGACTAGAAGTGATACATGAATTTAAATTTAATGATAACCACTATTGGGAGTTGGTTTGTTACACATAGATACAACACAATTTTACTATAATTAGGCAACATAATAAATTTTATAAGAGCAAAATATGAAAAAACTATTTGTCATTGTATTGATGTTAAGCTTTGTACATTTGTCTGGTGCAGATTTTAAAGTTGATACAGAGCATTCAGATGTTGGTTTTAGTGTCAAGTATATGCTTGTTAGTCATGTTAAGGGAAAGTTTACAAAGTTTGCAGGGATTTTATCGCTTGATGATAAAACAAAACAACTCTCAAAGATGGTTGGCACGGTAGATGTTTTTTCTATCTCTACAGAAAATGAACAACGTGATAAACATTTGATTAGTGCAGATTTTTTTGATGCCAAAAAGTATCCATACATGAACTTTGTTCTTTTAAAACAACGTGCAAATGAGATAGCTGTTAAAGTAACGATCAAAGATGTTACACAAGTTGTCAACATGAAGCTAAACGATTTACAAGTTTTTGAGCATGATGGAGAGAAATATGTACGGTTTCATATCCACGGAAAGTTGAGTCGTAAAAAATTTCATATAAGTTTTAATCCTCTGTTTGAAGCTACTGGCTTTTTGATAGCTGATACCATCAAACTTAACATCAAGATAGAGGGTATTCAAGGGCATATCTAAGGTTATGATACACATAACTTACACACATCTTTACTAAAATACTCCGTAGGAGGAGCGAAGATGAGAGATTTTTTTGCAGAACTTAGTGTACTATTTAGTTATCCAAGACATATAGTATTGTTGTTATCACGGCTTGTTTTGGCATTTGGTTTTATACAACCAGCGACGATGAAACTTCATGATTTAAAGGGAACTGCACTCTTTTTTCACTCCCTTGGTATACCATTTTCAGGGGTTTTTGCCTATATCGTACCTACTTTTGAGACGATGGGTGTTGTACTTTTGGTATTGGGTCTTTTTACGCGGATTATTTCGCTTGTATTGGCAGTTATCATGATCGTTGCGATTGTCACGGTGCATTTGTCAAATGGCTTTTCTGTGGCAAATAATGGCTTTGAGATTCCGCTTTATTATTTGATATTTTCATTACTGTTTGCTTCTTTTGGTGCGGGGAAATACAGTCTTGATTATCTTTTCTTTAAAAGGGAGATATCATGACCAAAGAGACGATGCTTTCTTACTTTTCTGTACTCTCTTCAGATTGGAGTATTTTAGGTGAACTTTTAGTGGGTGTTTTGGCTGTAGTGATGCTTTATGTGGCTATCTATGATCGTTTTATCCAACGAAAAAACCAACTTTTGATCAACTACCCTTTGATAGGACGTATGCGTTATCTGTTTTATCTTTTACGTGATCCGATGCGTCAGTACTTTGGTGATGAAACTTTTTTTGATTCGTTTGAAAAACTCGGCTGGATCAATAAAGTAGCTACGAAAAAAAATCCTTATCTCTCTTTTTCACCTGCCAAACCTTATGCCAATCAAAAGATTCTTTTTAAACATGCCAATTTTGTCCATGAGATAGATGAGGTGCAAAGTGATTTTTCTGTGACTTTTGGTGCAAATAGAGAAGTTCCTTTTGTCACAAAAAGTATAGTCGGTCGTTCTGCCATGAGTGATGGGGCAATCTCACCGGAGGGAACACGGGCATTTTCCAAGGGTGCATTTTTAGCCAACTTTCCTATCAATACAGGGGAGGGCGGATTGACATCCAATTTTCTTTCAACACTTAAATGTACAGCGTGTAACAAAGAATATCTTCAGATGAGAGAAGGTACATGGTTTGCAAAATCAGTATATAAAATCATGAAAATTGTGACAAACAAAGAGGTAGCACAGAGGGTATATCGTAAGATGGTTGTACGTCAGAAAGATAGGGGTACTTTTATATTTGATCCTGATAAACTGCTCTTTTTTCGTATCGACTGGACAAAACCTTTGACACTCTTTCCTAAAAATGTGCCTGTAGGTGTACCAGATATCACTTTTCAGATGGGAAGTGGTTTGTATGGTGTTCGGGATGAAGAGGGGCGTTTTGACCCCGAGCGTTATAAAAAAGTGATGCGATTTTGTCGTATGAGTGAGATCAAGATAGCACAAGGTGCGAAGCAAACAGGAGGGAAACTTTTGGCTTCCAAGGTGAGTGATGATATCGCATATTATCGTGGTGTTGAGGCACATAAAGATTTGATCAGTCCAAATCGTTTTCCTTATGGAGGCGATGTTGTACAACTGTTTGATTTTGTAGCTTTGTTACAAGAACTCTCATCTAAACCCGTAGGTTTTAAGATCGTTTTGGCTTCTAGGGATTCATTTGATGTTTTTGCAAAAGCTTTCAAAGAGCGATTGGATAAAGGGGAGAGTATTGCTGATTTTATTACTATAGATGGTGGTGATGGTGGCTCTGCCACAGCTCCTTTGGAGATGATGAGTAAGATTGGACTTAGTATCCGTGAATCACTGGTGATCGTGGATGAAGTATTAAAGTCGTATGGTATTCGTGACAAGATCAAAATCATCGCCAGTGAAAAAGTACTCACCCCAGATGATGTGGTTGAACTCTTTTGTTTTGGAGCTGATTTTGTCAATATCGCCAGAGGTTTTATGATCTCAGCAGGTTGTATAAGGGCTAGAGAGTGTAGTGGGGCAAATGGGCGAAGTTGCCCTGTCGGACTTGCAACGATGAACGAAGCCAAAAGGAGTAAGTATCTTGTATCCCAAAAAGCAAAAAGTATTGCCAACTATCATGATGCGCTTATTTCAGGAGTGAGGTCACTTTTAGCAGTGATGGGAAAAACTAAGATTGACCAACTTTGTAGGGATGATTTATGTATCAATCACAAAACGATAGATGAAATAGATACTTGATAGTGTAAAAAGTGCTATAATTAGACTATAGAAAAATCATGATGGAGAAGATTATGAATGCTAAACATTATATGGTAGATATAGCCAAAGATGCGATACGTGAAGTTCTTGAAAAGCGTAGCTTGATAGATAAAAAGAAGCTCATCACAGAACATCCTGAACTTGCCCAAAAAGGAGCTGCATTTGTGACTTTGGAAAAACGTCAGGCACTTCGAGGTTGTATAGGGTCGCTTATCGCACATCGTATACTGCTAGATGATTTGATTGAAAATGCCAAAGCCGCTGCATTTAATGATCCTAGATTCCCACCTTTGAGTGAGGAAGAGTTTAAAGATCCAAATCTTACAGTTGAAATCTCTTTGTTAACCGAACCAAAGTCACTTGAGTACACAGATATAGAGGATTTAAAACGTAAGATAAAAACTGGGGAAG
>JALULO010000215.1 GCA_027056215.1 Campylobacterales bacterium
ATACTCTATTTACCTGTGCATAAAATGTTGGATCAAATAGTTCTTTTGAAAGATCACTTGGATCAGTTGCATCAACCAAAACAATATCATAACTTTGATCTTTGGCTTTTGCAATAAAATCCATACCGCCTTCTATCGTAATGTGTAAGCGTTTATTATCCCAATCTCCTAAATCTGAGAAATACTCTTTTGATATATTGATAACTTCTTCATCAATTTCTACTAAATCTACTTTGATCTCTTCATGACGCAACACCTCTCTGGCTGTTCCACCATCACCACCACCAATAATCAATACACTTTTTGGATCTCTATGTGTACACAAAGAAACATGTGCTAACATTTCATGGTATATAAACTCATCTTTTTCGCTAAACATCGCATTTCCGTCAAGCACCATAATCTTCCCCAATTGTGCACTTTTATAGACTTCAATCTTTTGATATTTACTTTGTGTTTCAAAAAGTTTTTCTTCAACTTTTAAGCTCTGTTTTAAAAAGCCTTGTTCTTCTTCAAAATACATCTTTTCCCCTATATATTTAAATGGAACTGATTTTAACATATTATTATTAAGATGAGCTCTTTGTTAATATCAATATTGCAAAACAACTATTCCATAACCCTTTTATAACTATTTTGCTAAAATCTATACTAAAATAAATATAGGAGCAGTAAATGTGTGCGGCTAGAATGCAACGAATCATAACAGCGTTAATGTTAGGAATTATTCTCTACTTTTTTGCGATGGGAGTGCATGACTTTCAATCTGGATTAAAAGAGAGTTTTCATTTTCAAATAGCTGTAATTTTACAAATTTTTGTCATTATTATGATGATGATATGGGCTTTTACAAATTTTTGTCCATCTTCTTGGCTAATGGGTAAAATATTTCCACCTTGTAAGTGGGAAAAATAATGGCTAAGCTTAGTTATAAAGATGCAGGTGTTGATATAGATGCGGGTAATGCCTTTGTCGAAAATATAAAACCCTATGTAAAATCTACTTTTGATCAAAATGTTATTGGTGGTATTGGTTCTTTTGCTGGTGCGTACGAATTGCCTATAGGATATGAACAACCTGTTATGCTTGCTGCGACTGATGGCGTGGGTACAAAATTAAAACTTGCGATTGATGCAAAAAAGTTTGATACCGTTGGTATAGATTTGGTTGCTATGTGTGTCAACGATCTGATCTGTAACTTTGGAACACCCTCTTTTTTCTTAGATTACTATGCTACTTCCGAACTCAAAACTGAGGAAGCTACCCAGATCGTTAAAGGTATTGCACAAGGATGTCAAGAAAGTGAGTGTGCCTTGATCGGTGGCGAAACAGCTGAAATGCCAGGGATGTATGCAAAAGGTGATTTTGATTTAGCAGGGTTTGCAGTAGGTGTTGCAGAAAAATCAGAAATGGATCGTCTTTCTCATGTAAAAGAGGGAGATATATTAATAGCACTTCCTAGTTCTGGAATCCATTCAAATGGTTATTCTCTTGTACGTAAACTCTTTTTTGAAAAATTACAGATGAAGTTTGATGATGAGATTGAAGGACAAAAGCTTATTGATATTCTTCTTACGCCAACTCAGATTTATGTAAAAACGTTTAAAAAACTTCACAAAGAGATCAATGGACTGGCACATATTACCGGTGGGGGTATAGTAGAAAATCTTCCACGCGTTTTACCCAAACATCTACAAGCTATTGTTCATAAAGATAAAATTCGGATACTTCCTATATTTGAATTTATGAAATCACATGTTGAAGAAGAAGAAATGTTTAGAACTTTTAACATGGGCGTAGGTATGATACTGGTTGTTAGCCCTCAAAATAAAGACTCTATTTTAGAAAACTCAAATGGCTATATAATTGGAGAAATACAAGCGGGGGAACGATCCGTTACTTTGATTTAAGGCGGTATGCTACTTTTTTGTAGCGTACCGTCATATTATAAAACTTTAGAAGATACATTATACGTTCATTACTTTATTTTATTAAAACTATTTTTAGTTTGGTCGATATACTCCTAAGTACCTTAATAGGATTCATTGATGAAACAAACAGAAACAGAATTATTTTTAGAAAGTATTACAAATATTGCCTACTTTAACACGGATTTAGATAGAAAAATCATAAATTGGAATAAAACTTGTGAAATTTTATTTGGCTATAAAAGAGAAGATGCTATTGGTCAAAAGTTAGAGGATTTAATTATTCCAGATTATCTCGCTGAACAATTCGTTAAAGATTTTTTACAGAAAAAAGCTTTTTACGGTGAAGAACTTGAGTATAAAGATAGTGAACATTCTACAAAAATATTATATACAAACACTCTATTTATACAAGATAGATATTATAGTATCTGCATTGATCCTAAATTATTCAAGAATACAAATCAACTTCAAAATGCTATCACACAGTCAAATTCACATTTAAAAGATGAAGTAAAATTAATTTTGATTTCACTTGATAGAAATGGATATATAGAAGATTTTAATCATTTTGCACAGACATTAACAGGATATAAAAAAGAAGATGTGCTAGGAAGAAGTTTTGTTGAACTGTTTTTGCCGCCTAGCTACAGAGAAAAAACACTCTACCAAATACAAAAAAGTTTTGCATCAAAGCAAATTTTGATGCAAAATGATTTTCCTCTTATTTGTAGAAGTGGAAATAAAATCATTGTACATTGGGATCGTTCTTTAATATCTAATCAAAAAGAGAAAACAACATCTTTACTCTTGATGGGTGATCAAAAAGCATTTGACAATAGCATACAAGATCGTCTTGAGTATTTGGCAAATTATGATTCATTAACAGATCTTCCAAATAAAAATCTGCTTTATGATCGTCTGTATAATGCCATTAACAAATCAGCACGTCATGTACACAACATGATTACTATTTTTCTAAATCTTGACAATTTTAAATCAATTAATCATACATTAGGTTATGCTAAAGGTGATGAGTTGCTCAAAGAAGTAGCAATACGACTACAATCGGAACTGAGAGATTATGATACCATTGCAAGATTTAGCGGTGATGAATTTGTTATATTATTTGAAAATATTAACAATGAATTAGATGCAGGTATTGTTGCTGAGCGTATATCTAATTTATTTGAAAAACCTTTTTCGGTGCACAGTAGTGATCTGATGATTAATGTAAATATGGGTATTTCATTTTTTCCATCCGATGGAAATGATCCAAAAACACTAATAAAAAATGCAAACATGGCAATGCTACGTGCAAAGGAATCAAAAAATAGTAATTTTCACTTTTTTAAAGCACAAATTCATGAAGAGATTTCTCACCGTATGAAACTTGAATCAAATCTACGAAAAGCTATAGAAAATAGAGAATTTTTTGTAGAATATCAACCTTTAGTAGATGCAAAGACAGAAAAAATTATTGGTGCTGAAGCTTTAGTGAGATGGAATCATCCAGATCTTAAAATCATACCACCATTAGACTTTATCCCTATAGCAGAAGATACTGGCATGATCCTTGAAATTGGAGAAATTGTTTTATTTACAGCTATAAACCAAATGCAAAAATGGCACAATAAAGGATTTAAAGATTTAACAATTTCAATCAATATTTCAGGTGTACAACTACTCCAAAGTGATCTTGAAAAGACTATTGATATAATCATTAATGACAGTGGATTCAACCCTCGTTATCTTGAACTTGAACTAACAGAAAGTATATTGATGCAAAACATTGATTTAGCTTCCAAATTACTTCATGTATTCAAAGACAAAGGTATGCATATAGCAATAGATGATTTTGGAACAGGATATTCTTCTTTGAGTTATCTAAAAAAACTTCCAATCGACTCAATCAAAATTGATCAATCATTTATACACAACATTGAAACTGATCAAAGTGATAAAATCATAGTAGATACTGTTATCGCAATGGGACATAGTTTAGGATTTGATGTGATAGCTGAAGGCATTGAAAACAAATATCAAAAAAACTATTTACAAACACATAATTGTAACATTCTACAAGGATACTATTTTGGTAAATCTCTAGACTGTGATACTTTTGAAGCTTTATTAAAAGGGGAACTATCTATTTGTAATACAGACGATCATGAACAAGAAAGTGAATTTGAATTTGAACAAACATTAAAAAAGTATAGTAAACCTTTTAAATTTTCTTCATGATATGACGTTTTTATTAATATCACTATTGACATAATACGTCATTAGTGATATACTTACACTTATCATAAAGAGAAGGATAGCGTTTGATTATAGCATATTTAAGAGGTAAAAATCGGAATTTTTCCATTTCTTATCAGCAAACATATATTATTAAATATGCACTTAAAAATGCTATAGCAATTGACTTGACCGAAATAGATGATGATCCTCTTTCACAAATTTTAGAAGATCGTTCCAATTTACTAAAGATTTTACACTCTTTAGAAGAAAATGATTCTATTTTAATTTATGATTTATGGGTTTTAAGCAGAAAAGTTGGAGAATTAGCTAAAATATTTGATTGTATTTTAAAAAACGATATCTCTATTTACGTCTGTAAACAAGATTTGGTATTGAATAAGCATACACCACTTCATGTGGTCATAAATCTTCTTTCAAATCAGAGAGAAAAGAATCTTCAATCTGATAAATTGACTATGGGAAGACCTAAAGGCAGTTTTTCAAAATCTAAATTTGACATATATAAAAGTGATATATTACAGATGCTTGAAGCAAGTTTATCTGTTAGTGAAATTTCAAAACGATTACATGTTAGTAGAAGTTCACTAAAAGATTACATCAATTCAAGATCACTAAAAGAAATCGTTGATTCAAAGAATATTCCCAATATTACGCGTATCAATATACAAAATAATTTACCTGATACTCTAAATAAAGAGTGTGCATTAAAAAATCAACATAAGGAATAGTAATGGCTGAAGCAGTAGCAAAAAAAAGCTCAAAACAGAGAATGGCGGAGTATTTAAAGGGATGGATGCCTTATCGATTTAAACGATATTATGCATTTATTATTGCAACCATATTTTCGTTAGTTATCCCATGGATTAAAATCAACGGTGCACATTTTTTTCTTTTAAATTTTGACCACAAACAGATTCACCTCTTTTTCACAAAATTTGACATGCAAGAACTTTATATGATGCCATTCTTGCTTATTTTTGGTTTTTTAGGTGTCTTCTTTCTAACGACGCTTGGGGGTCGTGTTTGGTGTGGTTGGCTATGTCCACAAACAATTTTTAGGGTTATTTACAGAGATCTTATTCAAACTAAAATATTAGGTATTAGAAAAAATATCAAAAACAAACAAAAAGAGCCTGAAGGACAAATGGGGAAAAGAGCAATCGGTGTACTAATGTGGTCTATATTAGCATTGATTGCTGCTGCTGATTTTATTTGGTATTTTGTTCCTCCTGAAGATTTTTTTCAATATATAAAACATCCTGCAGAACATACCGTTATGATAACTACATTATTAATTGTTGCTGGTTTTTTAATTTATGATATTGTTAAACTAAAAGAAGATTTTTGTATCTATGTTTGCCCATATGCAAGAGTTCAATCAGTTATGTATGATGAAGAAACCATTCAAACGATCTATAATACTGACAGAGGTGGTCATATCTATAGTGACGATCAAGAGAAAAAACTTGTTCACAATTTAAAAGAGTTACACGCTACCGAAGGTGACAATGCTGAGTGTACAATGTGTGATGCATGTGTCAGAGTATGTCCGACACATATTGATATCAAAAGAGGTACCCAGTTGGAATGTATCAACTGTTTAGAATGTGCTGATGCGTGTACACAAGTAATGGGTGCGTTAGGTAAACCTTCTCTTATTACTTGGACTAGTTATTCAGCTGTACAAGAACACAGAAAACCTAAATTTATTCGCTTTAGAACAATTGCATATGCGATAGCTTTAGTTCTTGCACTTGTCGGTCTGTTCTGGATGGGATCAAAAAAAGAGTATATGTTACTTAATATCAATAGAACTACACAACTATATAAAATAAAAGACAATGGTCATAAAGTTGTGAATGCATACAAATTTTTATTTCAAAATACTCAAAGCGAGAGACATTCATACTATTTTGAGGTTGAAAGTCATCCTGATATAAAAATCTTACGACCTAATAAACCATTTAAACTTGGGGGAGGTCAAAAAGTAAATAAAGTTATTATTTTATATACAACAAAAGACTTAGTTAAAGACACAACTAAAGACACACCTATTCCAATCAAAATCAAAGCATACGCTACAGATAAAAAGGATAAGATTGTTGTTGAACGAAATACTATTTTTGTATTTCCAAGATATGATATTTTACAGAAGAAACGTCAACATTAGTTTTTTCACATCTATTCACATCTAAATCTATAGATGTGAATAGATAATGATAAATGTTTTTTAGTAAAGAGTGATCGTCTAAAAACGTACCTCTCTATTGTGCTACACCTATTTCAAAATATTCCCACCCATTTTCTTCTAATCTATTTCGATTATATTGGTTACGTCCATCAAAAATAACTTGATTGTTTAATCTTTGTTTCATTTCATCAAAATCTGGACTTCTGAATTCTTTCCATTCGGTTACTAAAATCATAGCTTCTACATCTGTTAATGCATCATATTTAGAAGATACATAGGTTACATTTTTGTTCTCTTTTAGATAATGGCTTTTTGCTTCATGTTCTGCTTTGGGATCATAGGCTTTGATTTTCGCACCCCTACTTGTAAGTTCATTGATAATAGTTATGGCACTAGCTTCTCGCATATCATCAGTTTCAGGTTTAAATGCTAAACCCCATACCCCAAAAGTTTTTCCACTTAAATTTTCACCAAATCTTTTGATCACTTTATCACTGATCACACGTTTTTGTGCATAGTTTACAGCCTCAACAGCATCAAGAAGTTTAGGCTCATATCCAAAATCTTTACTGGTTTTTGCCAAAGCTTGGACATCTTTAGGAAAACAACTACCACCATAGCCACATCCTGGATAGATGAAGCTATACCCTATTCTGCTATCACTCCCTATACCGTGTCTTACTTTATTCACATCGGCACCAACTTTTTCACATATATTTGCGATTTCATTCATAAATGATATCTTGGTCGCAAGCATAGCATTTGCTGCATATTTTGTCATTTCGGCAGATTTGATATCCATCGCAACAAAACGTTCATGTGAGTGTGTAAATGGTGCGTAAAGTTCTCTCATCACATCAAATGCTTTTTCATTATCTGCTCCAATCACAACACGATCTGGTTTCATAAAATCAGAAACTGCTGCACCTTCTTTAAGAAATTCAGGATTTGAAATCACATCAAAAGTTAACTTACTCTCTCTTTTATCCAGTGTTTCTTGCACCATAGCACGTACTTTATTTGCTGTACCAACTGGTACTGTAGATTTATCGATTATATACATATGATGCGTCATATTTTCACCGATCGCTTTTGCAACAGCAAGTACGTACTGTAAATCTGCGCTGCCATCTTCCCCCATAGGTGTTCCAACAGCGATAAAACAGATATCACTCTCATTCA
>JALULO010000216.1 GCA_027056215.1 Campylobacterales bacterium
CAATCAATACTTTTTCGCACTCACTTGGTATCAAAACGGTAGCAGAATTTGTATATGACAAAGAGACATATGAAAAAGTTTCCAGTATGGATATCGATTTTTCTCAAGGGTATTATATTTCAGAGCCGCAAGATAAGTTGGTTACATTACCATTGGACTTGGATATAGTGCAAGTAAAAATGCATGAAGAAGAGACTATATCCTAAAAAAAATTTTAAATTAGACGATTTTCCTCTATAAAGGATTTTTATGCAGTTTCTTGATCAGTTAAATTTTACAAAAAAGTTATACGTACTTTTAGCATTACCTGTTTTGGCATTGGTCATATATACAACAACAGCTTTTTATGGCACTTGGGAAAAACTTTCTGAAAATGCAGATATTAAAGAATTAACGCAATTATCAGTTAAAATTTCAAACGTTGTTCATGAAACCCAAAAAGAGCGTGGTATGAGTGCTGGTTTTGTAGGTAGTCATGGGAAAAAGTTTGGTGCACAACTTAGCAAACAAAGAGTATTGACTGATGCACAAATACATAAATTATATGATTTTTTATCAGAACATGACATAACGAAAATTGGTTCTCAGTTTAAGAAGGATATTACTAAAACGCTACAGAGGCTTCAAAAGATACAAAGTATAAGAGTAAAAGTAAACACTTTTAGTATTTCTGTAAAAGATATGCTTGCATATTATACGAATACAAATGCAAGTTTACTGGATAATATATCAACTATTGTGAAACGTTCAAAAAATGTTTCTGTAAGTAATTCGATTAATGGTTATTTAAACTTTTTACAGGCAAAAGAGCGTATGGGTATTGAGCGAGCGGTTGGAACAAACACTTTCTCCAGAGGTGATTTCGTTCCTGGTTTGAAGAACTATTTTGTAAAGTTGATTGCACAACAGGAAGCATTTTTGAAAAATTTTAAATATTATGCACCTAAAAATATTTATACAAAATATCAGAATATCTATAAAGATCCTATTGTTCAAAGTGTAACACAGATGGAACAGGCTCTTTTATCTGAAAAAACAACAAGTGGCTATAATACTTCTGCCCAAAAATGGTTTGATGCTATTACCTATAAAATAAATAAATTTAAAAACATAGAAAATATGCAAGCTAAACATCTTCTTGCAACATCATCAGAATTTTATAACAAAGTAATGTATCAACTAATAAGCTATTTTATTCTAAATACATTGGTATTTTCATTGATGATCGTATTTGTTTCTATCATGACTCGAAAGATTTCTCAAAAAGTAAATGATTTGCAAAATGGATTGAAATTCTTTATGGCATATGTTGCTAGAGAAAAAGATTATGTCAAACCATTGGCAGTGAAAGGAACTGACGAATTTGCACAGATGACAATGTTGATGAATAATCAAATTGAGAAAATCGCCAAGATAATAGAAAAAGATAAACAGGTAGTAGCTGAGATTGAAGATGTGGTACAAAAAGTAAGTAATGGTTTTTTTGGGTATTCTGTTAGTCAAACAGGGGCATCTATAGAAGTTGAGCATCTTAAAAATTCTGTAAATACAATGTTATCCAGTACAAAAGAAAAGTTTACACAAATAATTGAACTGTTAAATCATTTTAGTCAGGGAAAATTTGATTATGAGATTCCTCATGCACAGGTAAAAGGACTTAATGGAGATTTTGGTGCACTAGTTACTTCTGCCAAACTTTTGGGAGATAATATTTCTGAGCTTTTTGCTATGATCCAAAATGCAGGTGGACAACTTAATGATAATACAAACATACTCTTGCATTCTTCTAAAACATTGACTACTTCAGCAAAGGCACAACACGATGCACTATCCAATACTACAAATGTATTGATGCATATAAAACAGACAACAAAAGAAGGTATCACAGATATTAGAGATAGTTCACAGATGATGGAAAAACTTTCCTATAATGCTAAAAAGGGTATAGACTTGGCATCTAAAACAGTACAGGCTACTGATGCTATCAGTGAAAAGGTAGATGCAATAGATGAGGCTATTTCAGTGATCGATCAAATCGCTTTTCAGACAAATATCCTTTCTCTAAATGCTGCTGTTGAAGCCGCAACTGCTGGTGATGCGGGTAAAGGATTTGCTGTTGTGGCTCAAGAAGTAAGAGCTTTGGCAACCAAAAGTGCAGAAGCTGCTGCTGAGATAAAACTACTTGTTGAGAGTGCAAAACTTAAATCACTAGAAGGGAAAAATATAAGTGAAGAGATGATTTTGGGATACAATCATCTTAAAGATGAAATCATGGAAACAAAAGATAAAATAGAAATGGTTGCAGACAAAAGTGAGATTCAGGAAAAAGACATGCAAGAGATTGATATCGCTGTAAATAAGATGGATAAAGTTGTTGCACAAAATAGAAAAATTGCAGATGATATAAGTACTCTTTCAAGTGATGTGACAGAGTTATCATCCAATATGTTCCAAATTGTCTCTAGTGCATCTTTTAAAGAGGAAGTTCGACATTATGTATGTGATTTGAAACTAAATGAAACTATTGCCGGTATGAAACATAAACATCTTCTATTCAAAAGTAAAGTTCTTTCAAAATTTGGTTTGAAAAAGAGATTTGATGTAACGCCTCCTACACAGTGTGATTTGGGACATTGGATGAAAGAGCAGGAAAACAACAAAGAGAACTTTACACAAACATCTGCATGGAATATATTAAGAAATGATCATGATGGGCTTCACTCACTTGCTCAGGAGTATGTAGATAAAAATGCACAAGGTGTTCCTTCATCACAACTTGATGATGTCGCAACACAACTTGAACGTGCTACTTTTACGATATTTAAAAGTTTAGATGGTGTTAAACGTGCATACTGCCATGAAAAGAAAGAAAACAAAGTAGTAAAACGTATTAAAAAAAGAGAAAAAGTAACAGCATAATATGCTGTTACTTGAGAAATTGGATACTCAACGGATATCTCCAAATCTCCCCATTGTTTGCTTTTAGACCACCTATAATCGCAAGGATGAAAATAGCGATTTTTAGGATGACTAAAATGACAATACCGATACCTACATAAATCAGAAAAAATGCAATAATCCCATAGATAAAATACGACAGCATCCAGTTTAAAACGATTTTTCCATGGGTGTTGATATAGGTGGATTCATCTTTTTTGATCTGCCATAGTATGATAACTGTAATCAATCCTAAAAAAGGTACTAAAATATTGAGCAATTGGGCAAAATGAATATACATCGCCCAGTTTCTTTCTTCTCTTTTTGGCATGATAATTTCCTGCTTTTTAAAAATTATACTATAATTCCTGAAAAAAAGGAGAATACAATGGCGGTAATATTTGAATCTGTAATAAAAACAAATCCAGTCGGACGCTGGTATATAGAACTTAAAGATACAACAGAAGAGGATAAAGTGGAGTTTTGTCTAGATTTGGATGAGTATGCACAAAAGATAGAAGACATGGGTGCAGAGTATGGTGGAGATATCGAAGTTCATTGGAGTGCTGATGAAAATGTAACACAACAACAACTCAATGAAGTACGTATGGAAATGGCAAAATATCAAGATGAAATAGAAAAGAATAAAGCTGATAACAATGGAGAACCTTCTTTTTAAAGCACTTTTGCTAAAATCGCGTGAAACAATAAAGAAGTAAGGAAACAAATGTCCAAGATACAAATATGGCATAACCCAAGATGCTCAAAATCAAGAAATGCTCTACACTTTTTAGAAGAAGAGGGCGTAGATGTTGAGGTTGTAAAATATCTCGATACGCCACACTCCAAAGAAGAGATCAAAAACTTGATTTCGATGTTAGGATTAAACTCTGCACGAGATTTGATGCGTACAAAAGAAGAAGTCTATAAAACACTTAATCTTAAAAATATAGAAGATGAAGAAAAGTTGATTGAAGCTATGGTTGAAAATCCTCGTCTTATAGAACGTCCTATCGTTATCAAAGATGCTAAAGCAGCGATTGGTAGACCAATCGAAAAAATTATTGATTTGGTCAGGGGGTAAGCATGTTAAGTACAGTAAACCTTACGATGCGATATGGTAAACGGGTATTGTTTGATAAAATCTCACAATCGTTTGATAAAGGTAAAAGGTATGGTCTTATCGGTGCTAACGGTGCAGGTAAAAGTACGTTTTTAAAGATACTCTCAGGGGAGATTGAAGCAACTGAAGGTGAAGTTCAGATTCAACCCGGGTTAAAGATGGGCGTGCTTGGACAAAATCAGTATGCTTTTGAAAACTTTACCCTAAAAGATGCTGTTTTATATGGCAATAAAAGATTATATGATGCACAAAAAGAGAAAGAAAAACTCTATATGGAAGGTGATTTTGAAGATGATGCAGTGAACAATCGTTTGGCTGAACTTGAGATCACTTGTGCAGAAGAAGACCCTACTTATGAATCAGATGTGCATATCGAAAAACTTCTTGAAGCACTGGGTTTTGAAGCAGCGATGCATGAACAACTGATGGGATCACTGACAGGTGGCGATAAATTTAAGATTCTTTTAGCGCAAGTACTGTTTCCTAAACCAGATATACTTCTTTTGGATGAGCCTACCAACAACCTTGATATGGAAGCTATCTCATGGTTAGAACAGCAACTTAAACGTCATGAAGGCACACTGATCGTCATCTCACATGATAGACACTTTTTAAACAGTGTTGTAACACATATACTTGATCTTGATTTTAGTAAGATACGTGAATTTACAGGTAATTACGACGGGTGGTATATCGCTGCAAATTTGATCTCAAAACAAAATGAAGCTGATCGCAGTAAAAAGCTCAAAGAAAAAGAACAGTTAGAAAGTTTTATCCGAAGATTTTCTGCCAATGCCTCCAAAGCGAAACAAGCTACAAGCCGTCAAAAACAACTTGATAAACTTGATTTAGGCGAGATTCGAATCTCTAGTAGACGTGATCCAAGTATTATGTTTAAACCTTGTCGTGATATCGGACAAGAAGTATTGGAAGTTGAAGGACTTTGTAAAAGTTATGATAAAGTTGTATTTGAAAATATCTCTTTTAAAGTTGATAAAGGGGATAAAATAGCACTTATCGGAACTAATGGTGTTGGAAAAACAACGTTGTTGGAAATCATCACGGAAAACATGCAGCAAGATGGTGGTAGCGTTAATTGGGGACAGACAATCTTTAAAACCTATTTTCCTCAAAATACAACAGAAGTGATCAAGGGTGAAGAAAATCTCTATGGTTGGATTCAAGGTTTTAGCAAAGATTGGCATATTGATGAGATTCGAAAGTGCCTTGGACGTATGCTCTTTTCTGGTGAAGATCAAGAGAAAAAAGTCGATGCTCTAAGTGGTGGAGAAAAACATCGTTTGATGATGAGTAAAATGATGATGGATTCAGCAAACTTTTTGATCATGGATGAACCAGATAACCATTTGGATCTTGAAGCGATTGTTGCCCTTGGTGAAGCTCTGTATAACTATGAGGGCAATGTGATCTGTGTCTCTCATGATCGTGAGTTGATAGATGCATTTGCAAATCGAATTATCGAACTAAAAGCTGATGGATCTGTGGTGGATTTTAAAGGTAGTTACGAAGAGTATAAAGAGCAGGTGTAAAAGTTCTCCTCACCTTTGTGAGGAGATAAGTCTATTTGACATATTTTAAGATTTTTTGGTTAGGTGTCATACCTATAAATTGTTTTTTTAAATCACCAGTTTTATCAAACACTAGCATATATGGTATCTGACCACCCCAACCAGTATTTGCCCTGATAAAAGAGACAAGATCCCATGCATTGTTTAGGTTTACAACTGGATAATTGATACCTTTTTCTTTCATAAATGCTTTTAACTCATCATCCGTCATTTGCATTTGAACTTGAACACCAATGATTTGTAGTTTATCTTTATGCTCTTTTTGCATCTCAATAAGATGAGGAATCTCTAATAGGCAAGGTGGGCACATAGGTCCAAAGAAATCTAAGAGAACAGTTTTTCCTTTATATTTATCAAATAAAAAGCCATTTTTATTAACGTTTATATGTACCATCTCACCGGCTGTTGTATTGAGATCAATTGTTTGAACAGTATCTTTTTTTGCAAAAGCCGTTGAAAATGTTAATGCACTTAATACAAATGCACCGAGACTGAATTTTAATATTTTTGAAAACATTATGCTATCCTTAGGTTTAAAGTATCTATTTATTTGAAAGTTTAGATTCTAGTATGATATCGATTAAATGTGTATTAATCGTGTATGGTATAATGATGAAAAAAAAGGAATGAAGCGTATGAAATTAACCCATTTAGATGAGAAAGATAGACCAAAAATGGTAGATGTCACTGATAAAGACGCAACCGTAAGGATAGCCGTTGCCAGTGGCACTATACAGATGAGCCAAGAAGCATATGATATGATTGTATCAAATCAGACAAAAAAAGGACCCGTGTTGCAAACCGCAGTTATAGCAGCTATTCAGGCTACAAAGCAGACATCAACTTTGATACCAATGTGTCATCCTTTGATGTTGACATCTGTGAAAGTTGATGTTGTCGAACTTCCTTCTTTGCCAGGATTTAAACTTGAAGTTATGGCAAAGTTGACAGGTAAAACAGGTGTTGAGATGGAGGCTTTGACGGGTACAAGTATAGGATTGTTAACGATTTATGATATGGCAAAAGCGATTGATAAATCTATGGTTATTTCAGATGTAAGACTAGAATCTAAAAGCGGAGGTAAAAGTGGTGAATTTAAACGATAAAAAACTTGAACTTACCTATCCTGTAAATTGGGATTATAAGGTGATTATCCATAAAGAGTGTGATATACATGATATCGCAAAATGTGTTTTTGGGGATAGAGATCATAAAATAGTAAAATCAAATAAGAGCACGGGTGAGAAGTATCATAGTTATAAAGTCAGTACACTAGTACACAATGAAGATGATCGCAAAGAACTTTTTCATCAATTAAAAGAACATGATAATGTAAAAATGGTTTTATAAACCGAAGCTGATACCTATATTTAGTGTGAGCGCAAATTCATTTTTAAAATGATGTTCTCTCCTTTGAAAAATACGAGGACTAGTATCAAGATAGAGCCATTTTTTAAGATAGCGTATATAACTGATACTTATCCCTTGCCAATCTTTGATAAAGTGTTTATCAGATCTATCAACAGTTGCATATGTTATCCAATACGAGAACAAGTTCTTGCTATCATGATTATAATGCAACTTGAGATAATGTTCTATGTGGGTAATTTGTTTATTATCATGATTTGTATATATGTCATTGCGTTGTTCTAATAAAAAAGTATTATTGAGTACTTTATAAAAAACAATTTTAGCAGACTTGGCAAAATAAACTTGATTGATAAAATAGTAAAGACTCATTCGTATTTTTACAGATGCATTATCAGATAAAAGAAAATCTTTATCTAAATTTAATTGCTGATAAAATCCAAAAGGTGAATGAATTTTAAATCCTAGTTTTGTATAAAGGCTATAATCTTTTGCTCTGATAA
>JALULO010000217.1 GCA_027056215.1 Campylobacterales bacterium
TATGTAAATAGTAAAATAAGAAAATTTTTGAATACAGAACTACATGAAATAGAGGGTAAATCAATTTTTAATGTATTGAGTCTGGAAGAAGAACCTTTTATGTCAAAGATAATACAAAAAGATGGTACTTATTTCGCAGATGTTTTATACAATAAAGACTCTAAAAATATTACATTAGAAGTTGAAATAAAAAAAGCACCGTCTAAAGGAGAGCAAAGTTATTATGTGATCATTGATGGATATGAAGAAACATTAAAAACATCAAAGCAGATTCGATCTGAAGTGCTTAGGGATAGCTTAACAAATTTACCTACGAGATTAAAACTTTTTGATGATATCGAAGTGATTAAAAATGGAAGTGTATTTAATAGAATTACTTTGATGTATGTAAGCATAGATAACTTTGATGAACTTAGTGAGTTTTTTGGTATGGATGCAGGAAATATTATATTGCAACGTACGGCTGAATGGCTTAATGAAGACAAACCTCATAATGTTACAACATTATATAAAATTGATTTTAATCATTTTGCGATAATGACTCCTGTCTCACTAAAAGAAGATTATCTTGAAAAGTATTTACATCGTATTATCACTAAGTTATCCAAAAAACAGTTTGAGTTTCAAGGAAGTAGTTTTAATATTGAAATCACTGTTGGCGTAGCTATAGGAAATCATGAGCTTGTTAAAAATGCATATTTTGCACTCAAAGAAGCAGAAAAGTCAAAAAAATCATACAAGATTTTTGATAAAAAAGGGGATCATCATAAAAAGTTTCTTCATAATATCAAAATCAATAAGATGGTGAAAGAGGCGATAGAGCAGGGGCGTGTTGAACCATTTTTTCAAGCTATTTACAATTTAAAAACACACAAAATAGAAAAGTATGAATCTCTAATGAGGATTAAAAAAGAGGACAATACCTATGCAAGACCTGGAGAGTTTTTAGATATCGCCAAAAAGTCTAAAATGTATACCGATCTTTCTCGCGAGATGATAAAAAAATGTTTTGAACAGTTGCAAAATGTGAATCATCCAATCACAATCAATATCTCTATGGAAGATATGCTTGATGCACGTGTAACAAGTTTTATTCTTAGAAATTTAGAAAGGCATAAGTTTGGTAAACATATCACTTTTGAAATCTTGGAAAACGAAGACATAGGTGGAGAAATTAAGGTAAAAAACTTTATTAAAAAAGTAAAAAGCCACGGATGTAAGATAGCTATAGATGATTTTGGAAGTGGTTTTTCAAATTTTACACAACTAAGAGAATTGCAAGTTGATTATATCAAAATTGATGGTTCTTTGATTAAAAATATTGATAAAAGTAAAGAGAGTGAGATTATGACAAAATCGATCATCTCAATGGCAAAAGATCTTAACGTTGAAACAGTAGCTGAATTTGTATCATCAAAAGCGATTTATGATAAAGTTCGCGCTCTTGGTGTTGATTATGTACAGGGATATTTTATAGATAAAGCTGATCCTGTTTTACTTAAAAACAGTTAACTAATCTGTGCTTTTTTTTCACTATTCATAAGCCATACAAAAACTTCTGCAACAGCTTTGTATAGATTTGGTGGGATTTGTTCATCTACATCCAAAGAGAGAAGTGAATTTGCAAGGGCTTCATTTTGGAAGATGGGAACTTCAAACTCTTGGGCTTTTTCTAGTATTTTGTTTGCGATAGAGCCTTTGCCTTTGGCTACTACTGTTGGAGCGGATGTGCCTTCTTGATCATATTTTAGTGCTACGGCTGTTTTATCCATCATTTTAGCTTTATGACTCCTGCAAACCGACCGGTTATACCATCCCTTCGATAGGAAAAATAGTTTGTATTACAACATGAACAAATAGGAGATATCTCGATATTTTCATCAGGTACACCGATGTTGAGAAGTTGATCGTGGTTTAATGTTTGCAAATCTAGATACCTTTTGTTTTGACGTGTTTGGATATACTTTTCTCCAAAACTCTGTTTGGTAATATCGGCTAAATCTTCTCCTACTTCATAACAGCAAGGATGTATGCTAACACCCAGTGCGACGAGTAGTTGATTTGGTTTTGTATCAAAGTGTTTTTGCATTTTCTGAATGGTTTTTGGTGCAATTTCTTTAAATGTTCCATTCCTACCCGCATGAACTGCTGCTATAACTCGGTGTATAGGATCATACATCATGATAGGAATACAATCGGCTACCATAACCATTAGGGGTATATTACTTTGGTTGGTGATGACGGCATCGCAATTTTCTATTTTATTAAATCCTGTATGTTCTATGATTTGTATATTGTCGCTGTGTGTTTGTTCCATGTAGATAAGATTTTCGATCAAAAAATCATACTCTTGTGCCAGTGAGCTACGATTTTTCATAACATTTATGGTGTTGTCACCGACATGTAGTGCAAGGTTTAGGAATTCATACGGTTTTGGACTGACACCATTATGGCGGTTTGTGATCTCACAAAAGAGGTTTTGTTTATGCGGCTCAAAAAGTTGAAACGTCATCAGTATTTAGCCATGATGGAGTCTATTGTATCCCATGTGATGTTTTCTTTTTTGCGAAACATATGATAGAGGTATCGTGCAAACATATCTGTCTCGATGTTGACTTTTGTACCGACTTTGTAGTTTTCAAAGAGTGTGTTTTTAAGTGTGTGTGGAATGATGGTGAGACGAAATGTTTCATCAAAAACTTCATTTATGGTTAAGCTGATGCCGTCTATGGCGATGCTTCCTTTTGGGATGATGTATTTTATGTATGCTTTTGGTGTTTTGATGTAGAAGTCTGTTGCGTTGGTGAGTTTTTGTATTTTTATGATTTCGCCGATGGTGTCGATGTGTCCTTGTACGATGTGTCCTTCTAGTCTGTCGCTAAGTTGCATAGCGGGTTCCATGTGGACTTTGTTTTTGAGGTTTTCTACGGCGATGTGTTTTTGTGTTTCGGGGGAGAGTTCTACGGTGAAAGTGGTACTGCTTTTTTTAACGACGGTTAGGCATGTGCCGTTGATCGCGATGGAGTCCCCGATTTTTGGTTCATAACGGCTTTGTAGCGTTAAAAAGTTGTTTTGAAAATCTGTAACGGTTGCTAATTCTCTTATTAATCCTGTAAACATGAGATGATTATACCAAACTTTGCTATAATCGCGATAAACTTAGGGTAAACCAGTGTTTGCCATTTTATCTTTCATACAGGAGTATTATATTTTTTCCTGCGGATCGGTGAGATAGTTTTTAAAAATGCAAAACTCGCGTTGCTCAAACAGTTGCATTTTTGCCTTCGGCACAAAACTATCTCACCTAAAAATATAAATCCTTTCTTCAAGATAAAATGGCAAACACCTGCCCGATAGAAATTTATGTGATATGGGAAATAAAATTTGATGAAATATGATGTGATTGTAATAGGTGGTGGTCATGCGGGGATTGAGGCGTGTTTGGCTAGTGCGAGGATGGGTAAGAAGACGCTTTTGATTACGATTTTGGCGGAGCGTATTGGTGCTACGAGTTGTAATCCTGCCATCGGTGGTCTTGCGAAGGGACATTTGGTCAAGGAGATTGATGCTCTAGGTGGTGAGATGGGTAAGTGTACGGATGCTGTTGGGTTGCAGTTTCGTATTTTAAATGTCTCTAAAGGACCGGCGGTTAGAGGTAGTCGTGCTCAGATTGATATGGATCGTTATCCTATTTACATGAGAGATGTTTGTTTAAATACACCAAATCTTACGGTTAAACAAGAAATTGCTGACGAGATTTTGACAGAAGAGGGAAAAGTAACCGGTGTTAAAACGGATTTAGGGCTTGTTTATGAAACACAAAAAGTGATTGTTACAGCGGGTACTTTTTTAAAAGGTTTGATTCATATCGGGGAATATCAAAAAGAAGCTGGGCGGGTAGGGGAGTTGCCTTCCAATGCTTTGAGTGAGAGTTTAAAATCTTTAGGCTTGGATATCGGGCGTTTGAAAACAGGTACGTGTCCTCGTATTGATGCGAGTAGTATAGATTTTTCTGTGATGGATGAACAACCAGGAGATGAAAATCCTGTTCCTTTTAGTTTTCAAACATCCAAAAGTGATACGTTTGGAAAAGAACAGTTACCGTGTTTTATCACCTACACAAACATCGATACCCATTCTATCATCGCGGACAATTTTTATCGTGCACCGCTTTTTACAGGACAGATAGAAGGTGTTGGACCGCGTTATTGTCCTAGTATCGAAGATAAAGTAAATCGTTTTGCGGATAAAGAGCGTCATCATCTGTTTGTAGAACCACAGACAAAAGAAGCAACAGAGTACTATATCAATGGTCTATCGACTTCACTTCCACCAGACACTCAGCTTGAAATGGTGCATTCTATCAAAGGTTTAGAAAATGCAAAAATAGTACGTTTTGGGTATGCTATAGAATATGATTATATCAACCCAACGGAACTGTATCATTCACTTGAAACGAAAAAAGTGATGGGTCTTTATTGTGCAGGTCAAGTAAATGGTACAACGGGTTATGAGGAAGCAGCAGCACAGGGATTGATGGCTGGTATCAATGCTTCGTTATCTATTGATGGTAAAGAAGCTTTTGTACTACGTCGTGACGAAGCTTATATCGGTGTTTTGATTGATGATTTGGTGACAAAAGGGACTAAAGAGCCTTATCGGATGTTTACAAGCCGTGCAGAGTATCGGTTGCTTTTACGTGAAGACAATGCTGATATCAGACTTTCACCGTATGGTCATGAAATTGGATTGATCGAGGATGATTTTTATGAAAAAGTGACACAAAAAACAAAAGATATCAAAGAAGTTTTGGCATATTTAGAGACGCATTTTATCACACCTTCAAAAGAAAATATACAAAAACTCGCTTCTATCGAAGAAGATCCTGTAACAGATAAAGTACAGTTAAAACGTGTTGTTGGCAGAGGTTCGTTTACAGTAGAAAAATTTGATAAACTTTTGCCGCAATATAGTGATTTAGCGATTGATACAAAAGAACAAATCATGATCGAGTCCAAATATGCTTCTTATATCCAAAAACAGCAAACTCAGATAAATCGCATGAAAAATATGATTAATATTAAAATCCCTAAAGATTTTGATTTTACAAAAGTCGCAGGGTTGAGCAATGAAATCATAGAAAAGTTTCAGACTTTTAATCCTACTACTTTATTTTCTGCCAGTGAAATAAGTGGTGTTACACCTGCTGCGATTGATATCTTACATATTTATATTCGTATGGATCAGAAGAAAAAAATTAAGTCTTCTCATTCATGTTAGAATTATAATTTAAGAAAATACCAATTTTCTTGTAATAAATCAATAAATTTTAACATCCTAATAGGTATAATAAGTGGTTAAATTTTAATAAGGAGTGCGCATGGCAGTCGAAAAAGAGAGAAGAGACTTTCTTGGTATGGCGCTAGGTGGTTTTACCGCATTAGGCGGTATTGCTGCATTAGGTGCTGCTAAACATACTTGGGATCCACTTCCAAGTGTTAAAGCAGCGGGTTTTACAACGGTTGATCTAACTGAGATGAAACCAAATCAACTTGCAATTGAAAAATGGAGAGGGAAGCCTATATTTGTTTTGAAAAAAACAGATAAGATGAAAAAAGATGATAGAGATATCATCATAGGCAAAGATAGATATTTTGTAGCGATCGGTCTTTGTACACATCTTGGTTGTATTCCTGCCTATTATCCTGACAAGTTGAAATTTATCTGTGCATGTCATGGTGGACAATTTGATACAGCGGGAAGGGTACTTAAGTCACCTCCTCCGATCCCTTTGTATATACCACCGTTTAAAATCGATGGTACAAAGCTTGTACTTGGCGAAGCAGGACCTGAGTTCAAAAAGATGAAAGCCTCTGGCTTAACAGTGTAAAGGAGGATAAATGGCACATTTTGAAAAAGCGAAAAACATGCACGATTGGTTAAATCAACGCCTTGCGATTGATACACTCAGACGTGTTTTAGCAACTGAGTATTGGATCCCAAAAAATATTAACTTTTTATGGGCAATGGGTATGGTTCTTGCGATGACGTTTGGTATTTTACTGATTTCAGGAATTTTTCTTTTGATGTATTATAAACCGGATGTAAATCTTGCATTTGATTCTGTTAATTATACTATTATGAGTGAAGTAGGATATGGCTGGCTTTGGAGACACGTACATGGTGTAGCCGCATCTGTAATATTTTTGATTATTTATATTCATATGTTTACCGGTATCTATTATGGTTCTTATAAAAAAGGACGTGAGATGATTTGGATCTCTGGTATGCTTCTTTTCGTATCATTTTCGGCAGAAGCATTTTCTGGTTATATGCTTCCATGGGGTCAGATGAGTTACTGGGCTGGTATGGTTATCACAAACTTATTTAGTTTTGGTTCACTAAATCTGAATGGTGTTGTTGAATGGATTAGGGGTGATTATGTTCCTGGTGATGCATTTTTGACAAGATTTTTTATGTTGCACGTACTTTTAATGCCACTTATTATTCTTGGATTAATAGTATTTCACTTTGGAACATTGAGAATCCCTCATGTTAATAACCAAGACGGTGAAGAAGTTGATTTTGATGTTGAATCAAAAAAATATTTAGCAGGTGATACTAAAAATGCTAAAGTTATTAGATTTCAATGGGATTTCTTGAGTAAAGATTTCTTTGTTCTTGGTATTTTCCTTATCTTCTTTTTCTATCTGGTATTTTATCATTTTGAATTTGCGATGGATCCAGTAAACTTTGATCCTGCAAATGGTCTTAAAACACCAACTCATATCTATCCTGAATGGTATTTTTTATGGAGTTATGAGATTCTTAGACCGTTCTCCAAAAATATTGGTTTGATGGCATTTGGATTTGCGCAAGTAATCTTTTTCTTATTGCCATTTCTGGATAGAAGTCCAAACGTTGCACCAGCAAATAGACGTGGATTGTTCGCTGTCTGGTTTTGGGTTTTGTTGATAGATATGATCGTGCTGTCAGTTATGGGTAAAGTACCTCCTCAGGGTGTATATACTACGATTGGGCTTTATGCAGCGCTTACATTTATAGGGTTATGGATTTTATTACCAATCATAACTTTATTAGAGAAGAAAAAGTAGGAGGTGCTGAATGAATAAAGAATTAAAAATTTTAGCGGTTGTTGTATTTTTTACATTGGTAACGTATTGGGGAGTTGAGCCATTTGCCCACTCTCAGATGCATAAACACGTAGAAGATGAAAATTTTGCATATAAAGATTTACCTGCACTTAAAGTTAAAGGTGATCCAGCAAAAGGTAAAGAACTAGTTATGGGAGCCGGTGCTTGTACTGGTTGTCATGGAATCAAAGCAGAGGGTATCGCAGCACCTATGGATGCAAGTACTGCTGCATCTAGTTATGGTGTAAATCCACCAGATTTAAGTCATGTAGGAGCTCTTTTAGATGATCGTTTTTTAGCGGCACTTATTAAAAATCCAACACATGCACTTAAACTTGAACATAAGTTCAATGATAGCAG